>JAIPJW010000084.1 GCA_021734075.1 Cephaloticoccus sp. | reverse complement strand
ACTACATCGAAGGCTTCTATAATCGGTCCCGCCGACATTCTTCGCTCGGGTATCAAAGCCCGCTCGACTACGAATCCAACCTCAACTAACCATCAACCATCACGCTCTTCGCGTGTCCGTTTTTCCCGGGGAAGCACACTTTTTTCCGCTTGGGCTGTTGCTTAGGTCACGCGAAATGCGAAACGCGGCCCTTTCTTCCTCAGTATCCAGTGGCAGATATTTTGCCTTCTCAGAAGCGTTCAATTGGTCGGGAAACTTTTCTGCGTAGTCGTGCAGCATTTTGACAAACTCGGCCTCGTGATCACTTCGCGCAGTTCTCCAAACTCCTTGGTTCATGTCGTAATGCAGCCGCAGCAATTCCTCTGCGACATCGCAAGAAGCCCATTCATAGAGGGCCGGCACAGCTTTGGTGAGAAACTGGTGCCGCTGGCCTCTGATCACATTTCTGGAAAGTAGGCATCGGTCAAAAACATGACGAAGGGCTTTAGGTAACGCTTTATGACGCTTGGCAGCCTCCTTACGGTCACTCCTCACAGTCTGTGACATAGAATACATAGATTCCATAGAACCCATAGATTCCACAGATGGCATAGATTCCACAGATTCCACAGATATGATATGTTGGCTGGTTGGGTGCTCAGCTTCATCGTTTGGGGTGAACACATTTAGCATGCCCCCATTAATGATGATTCCCTCATCCCAGCTCTGAATGCCCAGCCGGGTGATGTCTTTGCATGCTTCGTCCGCCTCCAAGCCGTGCGCAGCCTTGAAATAATCGCGGGCCGTTACGAAGCATGCAGTGTGATCTGCTTCAGCATCTACGGCAACAAGCACCCGAAGCCCTCTTCCGCCAACAGTGACTGCAACAGCTAAGACTTGAGCGCGGTCCAAACCGACTTTGTCACGCACAGTCTCAGCATTTCCAATGTTATCAAAATCAAGCGCGAGAATCCCGGTTGGTGTGTGTGGATCTGCTTTCCTTCGTCTATCAGCAAATTTTGCAGACCAAGTGACAGCGGGCATTTTCTGCTTCAGTGCCTTTACCGCTACATCGTCTTCCAGCCATACCTTATTGCGCACTGCTTCGACGTCCGCCAGATACTTACCCGATTTGATTTCTTCTAGTGCATCCGAAACAGAAAAGCCTGGCAGTGTCTTTTGCTCCTTTCGACTCACGCACGGAAAAAACGAAATTTGCCGTTTCAGCAGATCGGCAACCGCAACAGTGCCGGCACTCACTTAGACCTCCACGAATAGTCATTTCGGTGTGTGCTGATGCGCTGGCTTTTCTGGGCCATAAGCTTGCGGTAAATGGCCTCTGATTTTCTCAGCGTGCTCTGTGACACGTGGTAGCGGCCCTTGATCATGACAGCCCTCCAATCGTGCGACGTTCGATCCACGAATTGAGGCCAGCCTCTGGGAATATGATGTGCCGCTGGTTAATCCGAATATGCGGAATGCCTTGCTGATGCACGGCCTGCCAAAACGCTTGGCGGCTGCTGTAATGAAGCCTGCGCATCGCTTCAGCGGTGCCCAGAGTTCGTGGCTCTTGTATGTTTATATTTTGACTAATCATACTGTAGGGCGTTTCGTCGTGTGTGTCACACTTTACCAATGAGGATAGCTAGAGTATCTAAAAGTCAGGCTGCTAGGTTGCTCGGCATTAGCCGACGCACTGTGATTCGCTATGCCGCCACCAAGCTAATCACTGAGGACAGTCACGGTAGAGTGCTCTTGAGCCAGGTTCGTAAGGCTTGGTCCGAACCGATCAAAAAGGGCTGGCCAAATACCATTGGCAGAAAGGGAGGTCGTGGGTTGAGACGATACCGTAGCTCAAGAGCGTATTGGCCGATTATTTTTCGAGGTCATGTAACGAATGGACGCACCCTTTCCATTAACGACCCGGACGTTAAATTTATACTCGAAAGCCACGTTGAAGTCTGGCGTGAGGAATTTGGAGTAACGGCGAAGACAAAACTGACTCAGAAACGCAACATGCGGATATTGTGGTCTGGGAGTGACAAGCATGTGGATGCATATCAGTCCAAATCGAAGGACTTAAGCATTACTCCAGAAACTGAGGCTTACTTAGCTGCCCGTGGCATTCGCAAGATCGATAACCTCGCCGACGTTTGACGGTCTGATATTGAACCAAGCCTCGCCCTCGGACTTGGTCACCAACTCCAAGTAATGCTTCCGAATAATTGCGGGTGAGTTGCCAGCCACCAGTGAAGTCTCGGCGATGTTTCCACTCTTGGCTACCAAGTGGGTAATGTAGCTATGACGGAAACAATTTTCTGGCAGCACAAACTTGGCCCTAGTGGCGATCTTTCGAATGCGCTCCACGGCAAGGTTTCCACATATCCATTCTGTGCGATCTGGAGCCAATAGGAGCCATTCTATCGCTGCGGGGCATAGAGGCACTAGCCTTCGTGCAGGCGTGCCTTTCTTGGCCTTGCTGACCCTCAAGTGACCCGCCTCAAGATTGATGTCGTCCCATGTCTGCTTGTGGACTTCGCTGCTGCGCAATCCGGCAAACCCGGCCAGCACCAAAGAAGGCAAGTATTCGGGATGCAGGGTGCGGAAATAGGTCAGCAGCTTGGCGTAGGTAGCGGCATTAATCACGCCTACGTCCATATCCCCACTCTTTAGCTTTTGGGTGTGTATGGCCTCGTTCTTGATGTCGCGGGAAAGGTAATGTTGGTCCTGTGCCCAGTTCCACAGTGACACAATGCGCTTGCGGCGGGTCACATGGCTACCAAGGGCAGCAGCGGTGATCCATGACTCAATCTGTTGGGTCGTAATCGCTCCGATGTCCTGATCTCCGAAGGTTTCGCGGATGCTGTTCCAAGCTGATTTGTGATCCTTCGCCACGGCGTAGCCAGCCTTGGTTTTATAGTCCAAAAAGCGTTTGAGGACTACCTCAACCTTGATGCTCTTGCGGGTGTTGCTATTACGGGCTGCCCACGCTTCTGCTGCGGCGATTACTTGGCCCTTTGTCAGCTTACGTGCCCTCACCCATTCATGCAGGGCTGAGAGCAGCGGCACATCACCTATCAGCTTGCGTGCCTCAGTGAGCAGACCGCCATCCTCAACCGTAACACTGCCAGCGGCATTTATGCGACCCGCTGCGAGTTGGTCCGCCTTTAGTGAGGCTTCAGCGTGAGCAGCAGCATAGGTCTGAAACTGCCGAGTGTAGCGGCGGCGTCCGATAGTCCAGGCTGCGGTATAAATCGTGCGGCCATCCTTGCGGTCAAACTGATAGACGCTGGTGGTAACTGATCCACGGCGTATCTTGGCGGTCTTTGTCTTGGTGCGCTTGGCCTTGGTGATCATTTGCACACAAATACGTGGCATGTTGCACACAGATAGTCAATGACAAGTAGCAACTAGACCAACATCCTCCTCCTATGTGAGTGGCGTAGCCTATTCCCCGTGAGGGTAGCTGGTTTCCTGATTAACATGTGCGACACATGTTTTGGAATCAGACAAAAAAACCCGCCATTTGGCGGGTTTTTGCGCAACTGACAAAATGACATCAGGCGGTGAACAATTCCTCGGGTTTGAAAAAGCGGACGAGTTCCAGTTTCGCATTTTCATCACTATCCGAGGCATGGACTACATTGGTCATCATATCGGTGCCATAATCGCCCCGTATCGTTCCCTTGGCTGCTTTCTTTGAATCAGTCGGCCCGAGCAAATCCCTGACCTTGGCGACAATGTCGTCACCTTGCAAAGCCATGCAGATCACAGGTAGTGAGCTCATGAAATTCTCAATTTCAGGGTAGAATGGCTTGTCGGCCACATGGGCATAATGCTCCCGCAACAACTCAGGTGTCAGGCGCATCATCTTGCATCCCACCACGGAGAACCCAGCTGACTCAAAACGGGCAAGCACATCACCGACATGCTTTTGCGCCATGCAATCAGGTTTAAATATAACGAACGTTTTCTGCATAAAGTGAGCACGCTACGCTTCCGGATGGATTTGGAAAGCCCATTTTACGCATGAAAACCGGACCAATTGTTTCCTATGAACCCAGGGTTTCACGCAGGGCTGCATCAATGATGGGGAGGCGGAATTTGAATTTCAGGTCGGTAAGCCGCTTGGGAATCGCCCACGTGCTCGCCAGCAGAGTTTCGTCAGCCATTTGACCAAAAATCAGCCGCAATACAAATTGCGGCACAGGCAAGACGGTTGGTCGGCCCAAGACTTTGCCCAAAGCGTTCGTAAACTCTCCGTTGGTCACGGCAAGGGGTGACACGGTATTGATGGGGCCCTTGACCTCGGGGTTGGTGAGAGCGAAATCAATTACTGACAGGAGATCCTCCAATGCAATCCAACTCATTATCTGCCGGCCGGTGGCCAGGCGCCCACCCAGCCCGCAACGGAAAACCGGTAACATTTTGCCCAAGGCTCCACCAGCTGCAGCCAACACGACGCCAATACGCAATTGAACTACCCGGATACCACGGCGGGATTGGGCCTGGTCACTCTCGCGTTCCCACTGCTCGCTGACCCCCGCAAGAAATCCTCCACCCACGGTTTCTTTCTCGGTGAGCTTGGCCGTGTCGCGGTTGCCGTAATATCCCACGGCAGATGCACACACGAATACGGCCGGTGGCGCTACCAGCCGCTCCAGAGCAGCCACCAGCGTCCGAGTGGATTGCACCCGACTGTCCAGAATAGTCCTACGGCGGTTCGCAGTCCATCTTCCCGCCGCAACATTGCTGCCGGCGAGATGAACAACGGCATCTATTTTACCCAAAGCCCGGTCGTCCAATTCACCCGTTTCCGGCCGCCAAAATATTTCGCCGGGTCGGGTGCTTTGTCGGCGAACCAAACGCAATACCTGATGGCCTTGGGTTTGCAGGAATGGCACAAGCGCGGAACCAATCATACCGGAAGCCCCGGAGACGAGAATCCGCCTTGGGCCTTTTTGCACGCCATGATTTTCCCTTTCCAAATCGTGCTTGGTGATGACATGTCGGTAGCGAAACATTCGATTCAATTTTCTACGCACGATCCAGTCCCCGCATAAATTTCCCAACGGAGCCAACGGCAGAGCGTATTCAATTTCATCGATCAAAAGGCAGGCACAGTCACCTTGAGTCACAAAGCGGTGGGTATGTATCCATTGGGCAAAAGGCCCTTCCAACATGACATCACGGAACTGGATACCAGGGATGACATCACGGTGTTCAACCACCCACTGCGAATAAAACGGACCGATCTTTGTCCGCACCGTGACGCGGCTGGATTCAAAAATTCCCGGATGCCCATCGGGTAACTCCACCTTTTCCCATGGGGGTTGCAGGCGGGCGAACGCACCGGGCCGACCATGCCAGGCATACACTTCAGCGGCGGAACGTTCGATCCGGGTCTCCAATCTGAATTTTCGTGTTAGCATGCGTATGTTTCTCCGTCCATCGATGTCGCATTCATGCAATCCGGCAAATGGTCATTTCCGGTCGATCTGCAGCAGGTCGAACACGGAATTCTCGGGGATGTGCACGAGAATGGAGTTTGTCGCATGGTTCACAAGGGCGGTTCATTTCTCACCAGGGTGCATAGTATGGTGCGGATTGAGCGTCATTGCTCGGCAATCATGCATGAATATCAGTCAAACTCAAAAATTCATATCTCTCATGCCGGCTGCTCGCTGCGCAGTTTTTTGAATGCCGCCAACGCCGCGGCGCGTGCCGTGGCATGGTCCACCATGGGTCGCGGATAATTGTCCCCCAAACGGACATTCGCGTCCGCCAACACTTCAATCGGAGCTTCCCACGGGCGGTGAATCCAGGCAACCGGCATCGCAGCCAACTCGGGCACCCAACGCCGGACATACTCGCCCCCGGCATCATATCGCTCACCTTGGGTTACTGGCGCAAATATGCGGAAATAAGGGGCAGCATCCGCTCCGCATCCGGCCGACCATTGCCAGCCCAGGGTGTTGTTCGCGAGGTCGGCATCCACCAAGGTATCCCAAAACCATGCTGCCCCTGCCGGCCAGGGCAGGCGCAGGTGTTTGACCAAGAATGACGCCGTGATCATTCGCACCCGATTATGCATCCAACCGGTGCGCCACAGCTGGCGCATGCCGGCATCGACAATCGGGTAACCGGTCAGACCCTTTTGCCAAGCCTGCAGCTTTTTACCACTGGTATCCCGGGCCCAGGAAAATCGGTTAAAGTCGGGTCGCATGGGCTCGGTCGGGGTGTGGGGATAATGGTAGAGCAAATGATGGGCAAATTCACGCCACCCCACTTCGCTGAGAAAAACCTGCGCCCCGCGACTTGAGGGGAAAACACCCGTGCCTTTGCCCAGGTCACGCACGCCGGCCCAGATCTGCCGTGGGCTCAACTGGCCAAAGTGCAGCCATGGGGAAAGTCCTGAGGTGCCATCCAACGCGGGTTGGTTCCGATCTTCCGCATAACCGTCGACTGACTCGGCCAGAAATTTTTTCAGCCTCGTTTGCCCGTTGGATTCGCCGGGTTGCCAAACTCCGGAAAACTCACGGTCCCACCGAGAGAGGGGCAAGAGAGCAAGTTTGGCCAACGGCAGGGACTCGGGCCATGCGATCGGGCTCGTGAGTTTCCGGGCGTTAAATTCCACCGGTTCCGACACCGGCAAGGTCAGGCAATGCCGCCAAAATGGAGTGAAAACCTGAAAAGGTTTACCCTGCTTGTTCGCAATGGTGTGTGGCTCGAACAACAGATTTCCATTGAAGCTTTCAATCTCTATTCCAGACGAGATGAGCTCCCGTTTCAGCCTCGTGTCCCTTGCGATAATTGCCGGTTCGTAGCGCCGGTTATAGTAGATGGCCTGCGCACGGGTGCCCGTCACCATTTCCGACATCACCTTGGCAGTATCACCGAGCAGAATCAGCAGACGAGAACCCCTCGACCTCAAGGCTTCATCCAATGAGGCCAGAGCATGGTGCAGCCACCAACGGGATGCGCCGCCCGTCCGCCATTCTCCTTCTGCGCTCTCATCGTGAATGTAAAGGGGAAGAATGGGTCCTCCCTGCTTATGAGCCGCCATGAGGGCAGGATTGTCCTGCAGACGAAAATCACGGCGAAACCAGACGATGACTGCGCCTGCGGTTAGGGGCATCAGAGCGAGTCTTGATAGAGTTGCTCATAGGCATATGCGGCATTTTTCCAGCTAAAGTCGCGCTGCATGCCGCGCTTTTGCACGACGGCATAGCGCTTTGGATCCGCAAACAAGATCATCGCCCGTCGTAACCCATCGGCCAGACCTTCCGCAGTCGCCGCAAAGGTGAGTCCGGTGCCTTGGGCCGGATCGGCATCTGCGTCGTTCACCGTGTCGGCCAACCCACCCACCTCACTGGTCAATGGCACCGTGCCATACGCTTGGGAATACATCTGGTTCAGGCCACAAGGTTCAAAAAGTGAGGGCATGATGAAAAAGTCGGCCCCGGCCTCCACCAAATGGCTGGCCGCCTCGTCCAGTTTCAGGCTGAGGGCGATCTTTCCGGGCGCCCGCGTGGCCAAATCCCGCAAGGCATCTTCATAGCGCTGCTCCCCGGTGCCCAGGAGAATCAGTTTGCAATTTTCCCTGAGGAAAAACGCCTCGTTAGCGAGCAACAAATCGATGCCCTTCTGTTCCGCCAGACGACAAACCATCCCGAACACGGGTCCTTTGAACTTGGGGTCAAACCCATGCGACTTGAGCAGGGCGGTGCGACAGACCGACTTGCCCGACATTTCACCGGCTGAATAATTTGCCGGCAAGTGCCTGTCGACGGATGGATTCCACACCGCCGTATCTATGCCGTTGAGCAAACCCACAATATCATCGCCGCGGTTCTGCACCACCCCATCCAGGCCGCAGCCAAACTCCGCCGTTTGAATCTCCCGGGCATAGCGCGGACTCACGGTGGTCACCCGGTCGGCAAACAGAATGCCGCCCTTCATGAAATTGATCTGATGGTAGTATTCCAACCCATCGATATTGTTCAATTCCTCGGGTAAATTTGTCCGATGAAAAGAACGCTCCGCAAACAGACCCTGAAAGGCGATATTGTGGATGGTGAACACCGTCTTCATGGCCAGCGTCAACCCATGACGGCGCTCCGCCACCCGTAACAGCAGGGGCACCAATGCACCCTGCCAATCATGGGCATGAACCACATCGGCCTGGATGTCCGCCAACCGTAAAGTGTCCACCACTCCCTTGGCAAAAAATATAAACCGATCCGCATTGTCCTCGTAATCGCGCTCACCGTTGCCGTATGGGTTCCCCCGGTCGTAAAATTCATCCCGACAAATCAGATGCACCGTCAAGTTGGGCCGCGGGGAAAATATCTGCACGTGCCCGGACATGAACTCATCCCCCATCTCAATTTTCAACCGCAGTTTCCGGGTCGCACCGGCAGCCAACGGGTGATTAAGGACCGTGCGATAGCCGGGAATGAATACGGACACTTCGTGGTGCATGTCCGCCAAAGATCCGGCCAACGCGGCCACGGCGTCGGCCAAGCCGCCGGTTTTGACGTAGGGAAACAATTCACTGGCCACATGGACGATTTTCATCGCGCCGACCGTATCAACTCGGTTTGCTCAATCCAATCTCAAAGCGTGGCCTGCGCGCCCGCCCCTGTTTACTTATATGAATCTTCGTGACCGCCTTCTCGCCCATCTGCGCGGGGCCAATTATCGTCCAGTTGCTGAATCCGTCCTGCTTCGTCAGCTCGGTCTGCCCAAAAATCAAAAATCCCAACTGGCCCGGAAAATCCGGCAGTTAAACCAAGCCGGACAGCTTGTGCGAAACCACGAGGGCAGCCTGAAACTGATCCAAACCGGCAAGGAATTGACCGGGCACATTCGGTTTCGTGCCGGTGGTTCGGCCTTTGTGGTGCTTGATGAGGTGCATGAGAATCAACCGGAGCAACCCTCGATCCAGATCTCCCCCGACGCCACCGACGTGGCGTTGCATGGCGACCATGTGGTGGTGCGAATTCTCCCCGGGGTGCGCACCCGCCGAGCCGGCGAAAAGGCCGGTAAAATCATGCGGGTTTTGGAACGGGCCAAGGACACCATTGTAGGCGACCTGCGCAAATCCGGCCGCCAATGGATGGTCATACCCGACGATCCCCGTCTGGTGCACGAGGTGCTCGTCAAGAGCCCCGACCAGTTGAAAATCAAACCGACTCCGGCTGGCGGCGACAAAGTCGTGGTTCGCCTGAACGAGTGGCGCAGTCGCCGGGATCCGCTGACCGGGGCCATTACGGCACGACTGGGTCGCACCCACGAACCCCGGGCTGAAATGCTGGGTATCTTTGAAAAATATGGCTTGGCCACGAGTTTCCCGGCCGCGGTCGAACAGGAAGTCGCCCAAATTCCGGACAAGGTTTTGCCCAGGGAAATAGTCGGTCGACTGGACTATCGTGCGGTTCCGACTTTCACCATTGATCCCGACGATGCCAAGGATTTCGACGACGCCTTGTCCATTGAGCATCTTGACCACGGGGAAATTCGCATCGGGGTGCATATTGCCGATGTCTCCGCCTATGTGAAATCAGGGACCGCCCTTGATCGTGAGGCTCAACGCCGGGGCAATTCGACTTATCTGGTGGGCACCGTCATTCCCATGCTGCCGGAAAAACTTTCCAACGGTCTTTGCTCCCTGGTGGAGGGAGAAAATCGCCTGACCAAGGCAGTTTTCCTGACTTTCTCGAAGAACGGCAGGTTGCGGGACAAGTCGTATGGCAATACCGTCATTCGCAGCACCAAACGTCTGACCTACAAGCAGGCCTATGCCCTGCTGTTCGAGGACGATCTAAAGAAAATTCGAGCGCTGCCCCTGCCCCCGAAGCATCAAACCGGTTCCACCGGCCGCGCCCTCAACAGTTTGAGCGGCAGCGAACTTCAGGATCTGCAAAACTGGGTGCGCCAGATGTGGCTAATTGCCGCGCAACTGCGCCAGTCCCGCATGGAAAAAGGCAGCCTCGATCTCGACATGCCCGAGACCAAGATTTTTGTGGACGAACAGGGTTATGCCGACCGATTGGAACGCGTCGACAATGATGAAAGCCATCAGTTGATTGAAGAGTTCATGCTCGCGGCCAACGAGGCGGTTGCCCACATCACCCGCATCCATCGCCTGCCCTCCCTTTATCGGGTGCACGATGATCCGGACGACGAGAAACTTGCGGAACTACGCCAACTGCTGGGCACGCACGGCATTAAAGTGGGAGATCTTTCGGTGCGTGATGAGGTGGTCAAACTCCTGCGCGTATTGCAGGACCACCCTCAAGGTTACACGCTGCGCACCCAACTGCTGCGCAGTTTGCGCAAGGCCTGTTACCGTTCATCCCCCGACGGACATTACGGCTTGAACAAGCGTGACTATACGCATTTCACGTCACCCATCCGCCGTTACGCCGACTTGGTCGTGCACCGCGTTTTCGACTCCTACCTCATCAAGCATGCCGGTTACCCCGCGCATCCCGACAAGCAAGCCGGTTACAATGCCGCCCGCATCGAAAGCATGGCCGAGCATATTTCCCTGACCGAAATCAACAGTCAGGAAGCAGAGCGCGATTCGGTCAAAATCAAGCTGCTGGAGTTCTTTGAGCGCGAACTGGATCGCAAGCCTCGGACCGTGTTCAAGGCCATCATCACCGACGTGCGCCCCAATGGATTCTTTGTCGAATTGCTTGAATCCATGACTTTCGGTCTGGTCCCGATGACCGCCCTGCGGGGTGATCACTACTTTCCCGCCCAGGACGGCACCGCCTTGATTGGCCGTAAAAGCAAGCGCCGTTTCGCACTGAATGACCGACTCGATGTGGTCGTGGACAAAGTGGACCGATTCAAGCGCTTGATTGATTTCCGGCCCGTCGATGGTTCGTAAAAAAAACGGGTTGGCGCTTTGCGTTTTGGTTCATTCCTGCCCATTACTGGGCGATGGTTCATTACACTTTTGCCCAAACCTTTCGCACGCTCTACGACAAAGCCGTCAAACTATATAGTGAGGGACGGCGCGGTGCGGAGACGTTCTTCAATCAGGATGAATCCCGCTTCCTGGCCGCCAACGGCATCACCGCGCAACACCTGTATGACTACGCCGAGGATCACTGCAATTATGGCGAACCGGGATTTGAAATTGCCCTCGGCGTGGAACTGATCCGCCGTGATTATTTCCTGAATGCCCAATCAGGCAAACCCAGTGCAGAGGTGGCTGATTCCGATTCCTGGCCGGCCAAAAGTGATTCGATCAGGGGCATCGAATGGTTGCCGCGCATCCTGCCGAAGGTGCGGGCCAAGTTGTGGGGTGAACTGCCCGCATCAATGATGTATTGCTGTGGAGGTGACCGGAATTTCTTTCAGACCAACGACATTCATCCGGTCGAATTCATCAACCTGGCATGGCGGGCCGGTGATAATGACCAACTGATCATCGATTGGGTGATGGCCCGCAGGGGTTCAAGGTAAGCGCGGCCGGTTTCAGACCGCAAAATTGTCGTTCACGAATTGACGATCCGCCGGTCCATCACATCGTTGATCAACCCTCCACTCCATGCCTACCTACACCCTGAACGTGAATGGGCAGTCGCACACTGTTGAGGTTGCTGCTGACACCCCTCTGCTTTGGGTGCTCCGGGACACCCTGAATCTCGTTGGCACTAAATACGGTTGTGGCATTGGCCAGTGCGGGGCGTGCACAATCTTGGCCAACGGGGTCCCGCTCCGTTCCTGTCTGCTGCCGGTGGTTGCCGCGACTTCGATGCCCATCACCACCATCGAGGGTCTTTCATCCGACGGAAGTCATCCGCTCCAAAAAGCCTGGATCGAGCATGATGTGCCTCAGTGCGGCTATTGCCAGTCGGGTCAGATCATGAGCGCCGCCGCACTTTTGCAAACCAACCCTCACCCCACGGCCGAGGAAATCGATTCCGCCCTGGCCGGCAATTTGTGTCGCTGTGGCACTTACCTGCGCATCCGCGCGGCGGTGCAATCGGCGGCCGAGGCGGGAGGTGCCCTGTGAAAATCACGGATGTCTCCCGGCGTGAATTCATCCGGGTATCCGCTCTGGCTGGTGGCGGCCTGATGCTATCCACCTATTTGGGTTCAACTGCCTGGGCTCAACCCAAGGGCGCCGTCGATGGCACCGATCAGGTTTTCGTGCCCAATGCTTTCATTCGAATCACCCCGGACGGCAAGGTCACCCTTTTCGCCAAGAACCCGGAAATTGGGCAGGGGGTGAAAACCTCCCTGCCGATGATCATTGCCGAGGAACTGGAGGTTGATTTTGACCAGATTGAAATCCAGCAGGCGGGGCTGGACGAGAAATCCTTTGGGCCACAATTTGCCGGCGGCAGCCGATCAATTCCTGACAACTACCAGCGACTGCGTCGGGCCGGCGCAGTCGCTCGCACCATGCTGATTACCGCAGCCGCCCAGGATTGGGGGGTCCCGGTCGATGAATGCTATGCGGAGCATGGCA
Source organism: Cephaloticoccus sp. (assembly GCA_021734075.1). Taxonomy (GTDB): domain Bacteria; phylum Verrucomicrobiota; class Verrucomicrobiia; order Opitutales; family Opitutaceae; genus Cephaloticoccus. Next base: position 2,864 of record JAIPJW010000084.1, on the reverse strand, counting down.
CAGTCTTCCATCGTCCGACCGGCCGGGCCCAGACTTACGGTGCCCTCGCCTCCAAGGCGGCCCTCTTGCCCGTCCCCGATGACGCGACGGTCAAACTCAAGGATCCGGCAGATTTTAAACTCATGGGCAAACGGGTTGGCGGGGTGGATAACCCAGCCCTGGTGACCGGGCAGGCCCTGTTCGGCTTGGATCAAGTGGTGCCGGGCATGGCTTTCGCCATATTCGAAAAATGCCCGGTATATTGCGGTCGGGTCCGTCGGGCCAATCTTGATCGGATCAAGCAGTTACCCGGCGTGCGGGATGCCTTTGTCATTGAGGGTGGCGATGATCCGGCAGGTTTGGCCTCCGGCGTGGCCATCGTGGCTGATTCCACCTGGGCGGCGCTGTCCGCCCGCAAACAATTGCAGATCGAGTGGGTTGAGGGCAACAACACCGGTCACAGTTCCCTGGCTTACGATGACGCGGCGGTTCAGGCGGCCAAAGCTGGCGGGCACACCTTGCGCGCCGATGGTGACACCACCTCCGCATTCGCCACGGCCGACAAGGTGATCGAAGCTGCCTATGCGTATCCGTTCATCGCTCATGCCACCCTTGAACCGCAAAACTGCACTGCGGACGTCAAAGGCAACCGGGCTGAAATCTGGGCCCCCACCCAATTGCCGGGTTCCGGCCAGGCTCTGGTCGCCCAAGTGCTGAACATTCCCAAAGCCAACGTTACCGTGCACGTCACGCGTATCGGCGGTGGATTTGGACGCCGACTGCGGAATGACTACATGGCGGAAGCCGCCGCGATTGCACAACGCGCCGGCGTGCCAATCAAACTGACCTGGACGCGCGAGGACGATCTGCGTCACGATTTTTACCGCCCGGCCGGTTATCATTTCTTCAAAGGCGCATTGGACAGCACCGGACACATCAGCGCCTGGCATGATCATTTCGTAACCTTTGGTTTTCGCGGCACCGACCGCCCTGCTTCCTCAGCCGGCATGAGTGCGGATGAACTGCCGTCGCGCTTTGTGCCCAATTTCCGACTTGAGCAGTCCTTGATCGCAACCACGGTGCCGACGGGACCTCTGCGTGCGCCGGGCAGCAATGCCCTGGCATTCGTAATGCAGAGCTTCATCGACGAACTGGCGCATGCAGCAGGGCACGATCCGGTTGAGTTTCGCTTGGAACTTCTGGGTGACGACCGACAGGTGCCTCCGACGGGGAACCGCGGGCAGGCGTATGATACGACCAGAATGAAGGGAGTTTTGCGCCGCGTGGCCACCATGGCAGATTGGGGCAAAACATTGCCCCGCGGTCGTGGCCAGGGTGTTGCATTCCATTTCAGTCATTCCGGATATTTTGCCGAAGTCGTGGAGGTAGCCGTAACCCCAACAGGGAGTCTCAAGGTCGAGGACGTCTGGGTATGCGGCGATGTCGGACCCATTATCAACCGCAGTGGAGCGGAGAATCAGGTGCAGGGTTCGATTATCGACGGTTTGAGTGCGGCCTGGCTGCAGCAGATCACCATTGACCACGGTCGAACAGTGCAGGGTAACTTTGATACCTACCCCTTGTTGCACATCAATGAGTCGCCCCGCATTCACCTTGAATTCATTGAAAGCGACAACCCGCCAACCGGACTGGGTGAACCCGCCCTGCCCCCACTGCCCCCCGCATTGTGCAACGCCATCTTTGCCGCCATCGGCAAACGAATCCGGTCCCTGCCTTTGGCCGGACATGATCTAAGCTGGAGTTGAACGCATGGTCGGGGCCATGCAATCAGGGGAGTGGCGCGGATTAAACCATGCGAAGCTTCGCTTCGGCAACCAGCGGGCCAGGAGACATTGCAGCAGTTAAAGCAGTTCGCCCTGCACACCACCCTCAGGTTTGATCTGGAGAAAATCGACGTATCGCTCCTGCCAGTCATCCAGTTTTTTGAGGTAATACTTGGGATCGTAGGGAGCCTGCACCTCATCGTATTCTCCTAAAGGTCGTGCGCGTTGCCAGTCGCTGGTTTGTCCCTTCTCTCTTGGCAGAATATAGTAACTCACGCGGTCACCCATGCGCGGACGGGGACTCATGCGCAAGGCCACCTCGGCGGAGGCTCTACGGGGCTTGCCCCCCGCGGCCATATTTTGCGCATATGCATCCGGATTCTGGCTGAGTATCTCACTCTTGGCCAATTCCGCGACCTCCAAGGTGCGGGCCGCAATCCGCTCCCGGTAATTCGCCAATAATATTTCCGGCGCATCAGGCACAACCCCCAGCAAATAGCGGATCAATTGATCCGACAGCTTCTTGAGAAACGGTTCAATTCCCCGGGAACGCAGGGCACTTCCCTTGAGGATGACCCGGCGTCCATCATACAGCGCATAGTTCTTGGATTTGTAGCAAAACATGGCCTGGTAGCTGCCATCGAATTCCAACTCTATCCCCGGTGGCAGCACGCCACCCATCTTTTCCAGCAAGTTTTCGGGCGAAGCAAAATACTGCGGCGAGGACAAATAAATGCCATCCGTGTCCGCCTCGAGCACGGTGCAACCCAAACGGTCGAATTCGTCGATCAATTTCTGAAGCAACTCGCGTCCCAACCGGGTCACCTCCGCCGCGAGTTCGCCATCGCCAAACCGGGCGCCTCCGAATCCCAGATAGCCGTAAAACGAGTTGATGAGGATTTTGAAAGTCGTCTGCCGGGCCTGATATTCCGCACGCAACGCTTCCGTTTCCGCCATCCGCGCGAGTGTCTTGTATTTTAAACGGTAGGTCCGCAGTTTTTGCAACAGGGGGATGAATACGCCCAGGGAGTCGTTGCGGGGGTTGCGCCCGATATGCAACAAAAGGCTCGGATACAGTGATGCCACATCGAAATGCAGCAC
>JAIPJW010000083.1 GCA_021734075.1 Cephaloticoccus sp. | reverse complement strand
GAGGTGCATGATGTCATGCAGCTCATCAAGCATCTGGGTTGAGGCCTCCGGGATGGGAAGAGTGTGAGAAATTACGGGTGGACGGATTTCACCAGGCGGTGCGTAATCGCATCCATGGATGTGCCCCCACATAACCGGCAGGCTTGGAACGAGCATGCGCGGAATGGCAATCCGTGGTCGATCCCGGTCAGCCCGGAGGAAATTGCACGGGCTCGTAGTGGTGACTGGCAGGTGATTCTCACGCCGAACAAGCCGGTGCCACGGGAGTGGTTTGGTGAAATCACGGGCCAGGATGTGCTGGGGCTGGCTTCGGGAGGCGGGCAGCAGGTGCCCTTGTTTGCCGCGGCCGGGGCACGGGTGACGAGTTTTGACAATTCGGATGAACAGCTGGCGCTCGACAAATTGGTGGCGGATCGCGAAGGACTCGAGGTGCGGATCCTACAGGGCGACATGGCAAACCTTTCGCTCTTTGCCGATGCCAGTTTCGACCTGATCTTTCACCCGGTGGCCAATGTGTTTGTGCCGGATGTTTTGCCGGTGTGGCGCGAATGCGCCCGGGTGCTCCGCCCCGGAGGCCGGTTGTTGGCCGGGTTCATGAATCCCGCATTTTTCTGGTTCGATCATGATGAAGCGGAAAAGACGGGTAAACTGGAGGTGAAATACCGGTTGCCCTATTCCGATCTCACGAGTCTGCCTCCTGCCCGTCTGGCTGCACATTTGGCCGGCATATCCATTTTGGAATTTGGGCACAGTTTGGACGATCAGATTGGCGGTCAGATCAAGGCGGGGTTGGTGGTCACCGGATTTTTTGAGGATGATTGGAGTGACGAGGCGACGCCATTGAACCGATACGGGCCGATGTATATTGCGACGCTGTCACAACGGTTGCCGATGGCCGGATAATAATTTCAACTCCGGATCAAACCCATAGGGCGACCCTTGGGGCAGTCGAGGCACCGACCCACCTGCTGCGATCATGTTACGAAGGCCTAGCGGTCGCGCCCTGTCAGGTCATTTTTATGCGGGACCGGGTGACATGACGCAGGCGAAGCTTGTCGGAAGAAGAGAAAGCGGCTCATCTTCCCGCTGTGCCCCACAACCCCGTTAGAATTCTGCAGGCAGTGCTATGCGGATGTTGTGTGATCGGCGCGTCGGCCCGGGAAAAACCGCCGGTCGATCTGACCTCGGTTTGGGGTTACGCAGCGGATAACCAGCCGATCGAGGCGCGGGTGGCCTTGAAAAAGCTTGATGATTTGGATGAACGTTCCAGGGCGCTGGCCGGAGCCGTGCTGGACATGGCTCGACCGCCATTGGCGGAAGGTGACTGGAACGAAATTGAGCCGGTGCTGGAGAGACTGGCGGCCGGGGACGACCCCATCGCCGCGCAGGCGCAGTATCTGCGCGCCCGGATGTATCAGGTGCACCGATCGGTGCCGGATTATGTTCGGGCGGAGCAGCTTTACCGGGAATTGGCGCGGCGGTGGCCGGGGAGTCACTGGGCCCAGCTGGGCTATGTGAAGCTGGGACTGGCCAAGCTTTTTGCGCTACCCGAACCCCGGGATGCCCGGGTGCGATTGCAACAGGTGGCGGCATTGTTGACGGAAATCCAGGAGCCGACCCTGCGACGAGATCTCCAATTGCAGATGGGTTGGGCGGGATTGTTTCATGATTTGCCGCTGGATGAGGTGCTGCCGCATTTGATCGCGGCGGAGGCGGTTGGTGGCATGATGGGCATCACCCCCGAGGACCTCACCATCCAGATCGGCGAGCTGTCGTTTCGGGCGGGTCACCTCGCGCAGGCGAAACTCTATTTTGAAAAGTTTCTGGAAATCTATCCGAGCAACACCCGGCGTTTCAATGTGCGGCAGCGATTGCAGCAAGTGCTCGATGCGTTGGCGCACAAGGGGGAGGCGCCATGAACTTGCGGGTCCTGCGGAAACGGGTGGGTCTGATCCTTTTTGTCACGGGCTACGTGGTGGCAGTGGCTTGGGTTTTCACGCGGTCCCAGCCGATGGAAGCCGAGGATGTGACCACTATCCGGATCGCGCATTGGCAGATTGAACTGGGGCCGCCGGACGGAATCGCGGCGGTGATAGCGCGTTACGAGGAGCTCAACCCAAAGGTGCGGGTCAAGCAGGTGATGGTGCCCGGCCCGGTTTACCGGCAATGGATGCGCGCCAATTTCGCCGGGGACAATGCCCCCGATATTGTCGAATACGGGGCATGGCTGGACGGACTGGCGGATTTGCCCGTGCGTTATTTCCAGCCGCTGACGGAGGAATTGCTGGAGCCCAATCCCTACAACGCAGGAACGGCGCTGGCCGGCATGCCCTGGCAGGAAACCTTTTTCGATGAACTGCAGGAGCAGCGGCTCAACTCCCCGGAACCCGGCCAATACTACGCGGTCACCATGACGCGGGGATCGTTGCGCCTGTTTTGCAACGAGGAGTTGTTGGAGAAAATCACGGGTTCGCGGGTGCCTCCGGCGGATTGGACCGCGATGCGCACCCTGTTCAAACAGACGGCGGCATATGCCAAAAAGGAGGGCCGGATCATCACGCCCTTTGCGGGCAGCAAGGACAACGCCATGTGGATGATGGCGTTTTACATGGGCGGGGTGATGAATGATCTGGGCCGGCGGCTCGATGCGGAGGGCATGCTCGGCCTGTATCCGCGTCAGACCCAATGGCAGTATCTGCGCGGGGATTGGCACTACCGGGATCCCGAAGTGAAGGCGGCGCTTTCGTTGCTGCTGGAAATCAACGACCAGATGCGCCCGGGCTACATGAGCGTGCTGCGGGACGAGGCTTCGCGGCAGTTTTTGCGCAGTGAGGCGCTGTTCATCTTTACCGGCACCTGGGATGCGACCAGTCTGCGCCGACTGGCCGAATTTGAAGTGGGGGTGCTGCGCTGTCCCCAGCCGACCAAGACAGATCCCTTGGTGGGCAAATACATGCTGGGTCACTTTTCGGATGGCAACAGCATGACTGGCTTTGGCTTTTACCTGAACAAGCGCAGCCCCCACCGGGAAATTGCCGTGGATTTCATGCGCTTCCTGACCAGCTACGAGGGCAACAAGCTTTTCACCGACAAGAGCGGGTGGCTGCCCAGCATCAAGACCGTGCCGGTGGCTCCGGAAATCGCCTCCTACATTTCACCGGATGACGGTTATGCCTACGGAGGTCCCAACGTGACCTTGGGCGGTGGCTCCCGGGCAACCTTTGAAAGCAATCTTCACCACATGGTGGGACCCCAGGGCAGTGTCGAAAAACTCGCGCAGGCGTTGGATGCGGCGATGCCGGAGGTGACCCGCGAGGCGCTGCAAGTGGAACAACGGGCGGCCCGCTGGGCGATGTTGCCACAGGACACGCGCATCGTGGCGCTGGATAATTTGGTGGCGCTGCAGGCGGACCATGCCGCTGAAATCCTCCGGCGAGAGCGATTGGAGTCGGCGCAAAATCTCAGTGAGGGCCGGGCCCTCCTGCTCGGGCGCCAGTTGGAATTGACCGCGCCTTGATCAGCAGATGCGACCGCGCTTGCCGGCCCGGCCGTGGGCGGCGGGATTTTCACCGATCCACCGATCATCGATGGGTTCGCTCGCGGATTGGTAACGGGTGTCGGTCGAGAGCCGGACATGATCCGTCTGATTGTCGAGCGAGGCGTGGATCATGTTCATCTGAAAGGTGAGGAAGTCGCCGGGTTGAAAGTGGGCGGTCAGCCAGCGGCCGCCGAATTTCTCCCGCAGCGACACGCAATTTTGGGAGAGCCAGCCTTGGTGGCTCCAGCCGCCTTCCTCCTTCACTTTCTTCACTTCCTCCGGGCGGTTTTCACAGTAGGTGTCCACATCCGAGTCGAGGTAGTTCTTGATGCGGTCGGACTTCAGGTGGGAATTCTCCAACAGCATCAACGGGCTTTGCTCCAGCGGCACTTCGCCGTAGGGCACCCAGCAGGTGAGCAGCCGGTGGGTGCCGCGTCCCATGTAGACCAGATCGCAGTGGGCGGGGGTGCCGACGGCCCGACCGAGCGAGCGCACCCAGATGTAGTCAAAGTGCCGGATCGGTCTGCCAAAAATGCCTTCGTAAAAACCGGTCAACTCGGGACCAAAGACCACGCGGGAAATCTTCGGGTTGGGATTGGCCAGCTTGGGATTGAAAAACAGCGGGTTCTCGGGATGGGCGATACCGGCTTCGACGGGATGATCGGGGTGGAGGCAGCCGTTGGCGGCCAAACGATTCAGAAGCGACATGCGTCCGGCCTGCACCTCGGCCTTGGGGAGAAAATTGCGGATGTAGAGATAACCGTCCTCCGTCAGGCGTTGACGCAGGGCGGCGGAATCAGTCAGCAGATCCTCGGAGGAACGCAGCATGCCAAAGGCGTCTTCACTCAGATCCAGCGGCAGTTTGTTGGCAGTCAGGGCAGGGAGCGTGAGGGTGCTCATGGGATAACAGGGTCAAAGAGCTATCGTTCTGTTTAAGGGGGTCACGAAAATAATGATATTCGCCACGTGAACAATCACCCAGCGTGCACACCAAGGGCATTCAGTCATACAGCAATTCACCCAGCAGGTTCAAGTGTCCCCCGGGGGAAGTCGCAATTTGCCAGTGCTGATTGTCATGCGTGCGGTGCGCGCATTCGTCCGCGGACAATGGGAGGCCGGCCCCATCCAATGGATTGAGCCAATACACGGGGCAACCCGCGCTTTGGGCGAGCAAGGGCAAATCATAATGCTGCAGGACCTCGGGAAGGATGAGGTCATGCGGCCAGGCAAATTCCTCGGTGGCGAGCAGGTCGGCATAACCGGCGGGGGCATCGCTGAGCACCACGGCCGTGAATTTCCCCGGCAACAGGGCGGCGAGGTGCAGGGCAACCGGACCCGCCGCACCCACGGCACTCAGCACAGTGTGACGGCGCAACGGGAACGCCCTGGTCAACTGCCACGCATCGCGAATCCGCATTGCTGCCGGGGCCTCCCCGACACCCGCGCCCACGTAGGCGGCGAAACGATCCGGGGCGCCCCAGGATACGCTTTCGTAGGGATGTGCAGCCATGGCGGTTTCGCCCCAACCGCGGAGATCGGCGCTGAAAAGTGCCGCCTTGATCGAATCCCGATCGGCCTGACCGATGGCTTGGGCGAGCAGTCCGCCCCGGGTGACGAGGCGCTGCCGACCCTGGTCATCAAAATGCCAGAGGGCCGGGTGCGCGGGGCCCGGATCCGCCCGGGTGAGTTGCACGCTGATGCCAGGTTCGGTCTCCACCGAAAATTCCTCCCAGTCATGAAACCAAGCGCGCACGGCGGCCGCACGCGAGGTGCTGCACGGCGACAACATTGCCGGGTCGAGCGCGAGAAATTCGTGAAGTTTCCCGGAGCCGGGCGGTTGCCGGTTGGCCGCCAACACCGCCGCACGGTCGCGGGTCAGCGTGCGCATGTTTGCCTCGGCCCGTGGGTGACAGGACATCTGGTCCGGCTCGAGCAGGGTGAATTCGTCCGCGGTGGTCGCGGGAAGCGGGACTGGCGCGGACAGGTTCCAATGCCGGCGCACAAAATGCACAAATTCCCGGGCTTGGTTCAACGAGTAGTTGTGCCCGCCCTGGTCTGCAAAAAACTGAAACCTGTCGGGATGTCCCGTGGCGGCAAAATGAGTGCTTGCGGCAGCGGCAATCCTGCGGCTGTCGTCAATCGTATAGACCTCGTCGTTGATGCCGGCCATGAGCAGCACGGGTCGCGGGGCCAGGGCGCACAGCAGGATATCGTCATCCAACCCATCACTCAGCCGGCCCGGCATCAAGGTCTCGGGGCACGAACTGTAGGACAGATCCAGCACAAACTTTCCCTGCGAAATCAAACAGCACGACGGTGCGATCAAGGTGGCGCGTGGATCAAGTAGACCGGCATAAAGTGAACTATGGCCGCCACCCGATACCCCGGTCAGGGCAAAACCGTGACTTGGGTCGATGTCCGCCCGGGCGGCCAGGAAATCCATCGACCGCAGCGTGTCACCGATGAAGTAACGGTTGGAAGTGTCCCCGGTGAGGTAGCAGCGCACCCCATCGTCAAAGTGGTCGTTGCCGGGTCGCTTTTCCCCGGCGACACCCGGCGGGTCAAAGACAACCGCGGCCAGACCCGCCCGGGCGAAATACTGGCAAGGCAGCTGATACGAGGAGAATTGTTTGCCGGAATGACCAACCGACATCACGACCGGCGGGTAGGGGGGCGAAAGGTGGAGCGGCAGAAAGAGCGTCGCATTGACCTCCCAACCCGGGTGCGACTCGAACAGCCAGTTTTCATAACGAAAACCCCGGCCGTTGCCACCGCCGACCTGCCGGGCCTTGAGCGGCTTGGCGGCGAGGGTGGCAAGCAAGTCGCCGTAATATCGGGCAAAGCGCGCCTGCACCTTCGCGCCGGCCGCGAGGGGATCGGCCCGGGCATCGGCGGCAAACCGCTCGTGGCCGGCGGTGAGGCCTGCGTGACCGCGGGCGATCAGATGGCGCCGCAGCATTTGCCGTGGCTCGATTGGGCTGGGGTTCATCGGTTGGGCGTTAGACGTTGCGCAGTTCGCGATAGGCGGCGAGCACGGGATAGTCGGCCGCCGCCAGATCGACAGCGGCGATGTCCGTCGGCAGCAGCCATTGCAAGGCCACGTGTTCGTGGGCGGTGGGTCCGGGACTGTCCGGGGCGAGGTGTCCGACAAAAGGAATCATCTCAATCGTCTCCGCATAGGCGTGGGTGAAGCGCGGGAGAGCCTCCGTCAGGATCAGAAGGCAGCCGAGTTCCTCCCAAATCTCGCGCACGATCGCGGCTTCCGTCGATTCACTGGTTTCCACCTTGCCGCCGGGGAATTCCCATTTGCCCCCCAGATGCTTGTGGGGCGGGCGTTGGGCCAGCAGGACCCGGCCATCACGTTCAATCAGGACGCAGACCACGGGGATAGGCGGGTGGTTGGAATTCTCGGCCATGATTGGAAAAGTGAAATCTGCGCTGGCCCCGACCCCCGATGCAACTACACAATGGAGGGATGGATGATCAAGAGCCAGTCATTGAGCTCACCCCCAAGAACCCCTTCTCATGGAAAATCGTTGCGATGTTTGTCATCGCATGGGTGGTGGTGTTCGCGGTGATCTTTGAACTCAAGAGCGGCATGATCCGCCTGCTGCTGCCGGTGATCGGCCTGGTCTTCCTCGTGTATCTGGTCTTTTGCACCATTTACCTCCTTAAAAATCGCAAATAACCCTCCGTTTTATGAAACAAATAATCAGTCTAATCGTCGCCGGTCTTGTGCTCGTTTGCTTGGTCGTGGCCAGTATATTCATTGTCGATATCAGCACCGTTGAGGGCAACGAACTTGGTGTGAAGGAGACGTGGGATGGCGGTGTCATCCCCGAGCCCCTCCAGCCCAAGACCTACGTGCTCTTTCCCGGCTTCACCCAGAAAGTCTTCAAATACGACATGTCCTCCCAGGTCTTCGTGATGAACGACCAGGCCAATGACACCTATGGCGAGGGTCGCCGCCGGGACAGTTACCTCGTGCAATCCTCGGAAGGTCAGGACATGCGAATCTCGCTCAACATCCGTTGGCGCCGTGACCCGGATTTCGTCGTGGACATGCACAAGACTGTGCGGGGCAATGTGGAGGAAAAGATTCTCCGTCCGGAATTGATGCGAGTCGTGAAGGATCAGGCCACCACCCGCACCGCGCTCAACGCCTATTCCGGTGAAGGTTTGGTGAAATTGCAGAGCGATATCTCGACCGCGCTGATGTCGGCCGACGCGGAACTGCGCAAGCGCGGCGTGATCGTGGAAAACTTTGTGATCGAGCACATCGGACTCGATCCGGCTTACGTGGAGCAAATCAAGGCCCGCCAGGTGGCCGTGCAGGAACGCCTGCGCGCCATTGAGGAAACCCGGGCAGCGGAAGCGCGGGCCGACCGTGCCAAGGCTGAGGCGCAGGCCGCCTACGAAAAAGCCGTGGTTGATGCCAAGCGGGACAAGGAAGTGGGTATTCTTTCCGCCCAGAAGCTCGCCGAGCAGCAGGTGCTTGATGCCGAAGCGGCCGCCAAGCGGGTCGAGTTTGCCGCTGAGGCCGACAAGAACCGCAACGTGCTCGCGGCCCAGGGTGAGCAGGAAGCGGCGTTGCTGCGGGCCCAGGCCATTGAGGCACTCGGCAAGGCCGAGGCCGAGGCAACCCGGTTGAAGCTCAGTGCGTATTCCGCCGAAGGTTCGGAGGCATTTGTGCGCATCGAGGTGTCAAAATCCATGGCCGAGGCTTTCAAGAATATTGATGGTTACTTGCCACAGGACATGACGGTCAACTTGCTCAGCGACTCCTTCTTGCGCGCAGTTGAAGCGGTCGTTGGCGGCAAGGCGGCCGCCCCGACCGCAAAATAAATCCACCCGTTGCCGTTGTGATGCTGCAACTTTTCATCAACTGCGGGGTTTTGAGGGCATGACAACTTTCCTCAAAATCCTCGGTCTGGTTCTCCTGGCGCTGGTCGCGATCAAATTGGCCCCGCTCTTCCTCATTCCGGTGCTCCTGCTCGGAATCGGGATTGTGGTGGCGGGGGCGCTGGCCACCGCTGGGATGGCCGTGGCGGTCATCGCCACCTTGCTGGTGATAGCGGCCCTGGCCCCGATTTGGATTCCGGCCGCCCTGGTGGTCGGCCTGATCGCCTTGATCTGTCGGATGACCCGCGGACCCCGCACCGCGTGAAGCGCCCAGCCAGTGTCACGTGATACGTGACACTCTGACTGGCGGGGCGGGGACGCATGGGCAAATGACGTTTTAGGATTGGCGGGAAGGAAGGGAGACGGCTTGCATGAGGCATGCCCGCTGAAGTGCCCAAACGTGTCATAGCCGATATCCGATTCATCGGCCGGTCCGGGGGTGCCGTGAAAGCCCTGCGCGGCTTCAAGAAAAAGCACCACACCCTGCCCGACGCGGCCAATGCGGTGACCAATGCGTTTCTGGGACGCCTGTGTCAGGGGGAATTGGAAGTGGAGGCGGAAAAACTGTTCCAAACGGTGCGCTCGGAACTGGGCTACAAGCGACGCGACATCACGCTGACTTTGACCAGCCCCCAGGCGGTGCTGTCCGCAAAGGACTTTACCCTTGAGATCCTCTATGTGCTCGATGCCGCCACGCCAACGGAATTTGCCGTCACTCAAACCCTGCTGGACCTCAAGGACGGGGATTTCGCCCGCACCGAGAAGTTTAACGCGATCTTTGCCGGCCGGTTCAGTGAACTGTCCTTTTGCTTCAAGCAGGGCGCGAACGTGGAGGCGGTGATCGATGCCATTGAAGGCTTGGATGAAACCCGCGCCATGCGCGTTGATTATCCGTCCGACTGCAGTGAATGCACCATCACGGTGGAGGGAGTCGACGCGCAGGTGCGGTGCACGGATTCGAGTCTGGACATGGTGTTCCCGCGGGCGGGGGCGCCCCGTGAATTGCTGGCGCAATTCACCGCGGTGCGCAGCGCGTTTGGGCTCAGCAAGGCACTGGCTGGATTGATGGACTAGCCCGACGTGAGTGCGGCAAGTTGCATGCCTGCCGTAACGTTTTCTGCGACAAGGCTCATGGGCGCCGGCGGTGAGTTGGGAAATTTTATTCGATCACCACGATCTCGCGGTCTCGCAGTTGAACCGCGACCGCATCCAATAGCACCCGATACTCGGTGCCCTTCGAGATTACCCGCACCGGTTTCGTCACGGACCTGACGACCATCTGATACTTCCAACCCTCCTGTCCGGAGGGAGCTTGACCCATGAGCACTGGCAGGTAGTAAAAGCGTCGACCCAGCAGCGGCTGTGAGTAGCTCAGCCGGACAATAAACCGGGCGTCGGCGGGCTCCTCAGCTTCACCGTCAACCATATCCGCAAGACTTGCGGAATACCAAAAAATGCGAATGCCCGGCAAGGCTGAGGATAGCTTCATCGGGGCGGCGCAAGGCGTGGCCACTCCACCCGGTTTGCCGTTGAGGTCGAATTCCAGTTGGGCCTCGTCCAGGACCTGCAGCGGATCAGCCGAGGCTGGGGCGAAAATGGGGAAATACACGAGTTTCTCCCCGTTTGCCGCCCAGTCCGCGAACTCGAATGCCGCCGCCACGGCCACCGCTTGGTTGCCGATCCGGGCATAAACCGATTCCCCGGCCAGCTTCGCCTTGGGCATAGCGCCTTCACTCCACAGGGGCGGGACGACGCTGAACAAGGCGAGAGCTGAAAGCAGCAGTTTCATTGCGTCGGCCAAAGTTACAGATCAGCCCGTCAGCCGCGAGCAATCAAAACACCCTCGCAGCCGGGGACGGTTGGCCCCGCGCTTTCACGACTTGGGCAACTCGCAAAGCTCGACCGAGCCGCCGTGCAAGACCACCGGATGCTGCGCGAGAAGCGCCAAGACCTTCTGCTCGTCCCCGGAATCGAACCGCATGTAGCCCACGATGTGCGCCGAAGATCCTGCCGAAGTGATATCACCGAGAATCTTTCTCTTTCCGACTTCGCTTCCACCTTTGAACGTGCCGCTTGCTTTAGCGGCAATGAAGAACCGCTCCCACTCTTCCGTCGTGGTTGCCGTCTTCTCATTTCCGTGGATGAGCAGGAGATACTGATTCATGTCATTGCCGAACACCGTAATTCGCCCTTAACCGAAAGCTTGATTGGAGGAGGGGGTATCAAAATGAATAAGGCCAGGGCCCGCTGGCCGACAAGCGCTGAAACCGATGTGTCAGGCGTTTTGGCGCGGGAATGATCTCCCCCCCAAAAAAATCCCAATGCATAGGAGGGGCTGGTGTAGTGGTTGATACTAAATCACCGGCATTTGCCCGGTGGTCAACGAATGAAGGTGATTTCCCAGGTGCGGGAGTGGCGCGAGGAGCGGATAGCGAGTCCATCCTCGTTTACAGCAACGGCGAGGTGGTCTGCGCCGACGGTGCCGGTGTGGAGGTTGCCTTCGCTGGTCCATGGGGTGCCCTTGGCGCCGGGCTGCACCGAAAAGAGGGAGAGCAAACGACAATGATCACCCACGAGTTCAACCTCGTAGTAAGGACAATCGCGCTCGGGCAGGAGCCCGCCGAATTGGTCCTTATTCCAAGGGGCGGTGTAGTGTTGATTGCCGATTCGCCGGGTTGCGGGGGAGAAGGTGAGATTCATAACCCGTGCCGCCAAGCCGACGGATTCGCGCTGAAGCGCAAAACCGTCGTCCTCGACCAAGCTGGGCTTGGTGGCGGTATTCCAGCGAAGGGAAATTGATTCCCGGGTGGCTAGTCGGGCTTCATCGAGCACGACCACAAAGCCGGGGTGCACGTGCAGCACGGTGCGAAGATTGCTGCGCACGCCGGACCAGGCCGCGGAGGTATCGATGGTCCAAAGCCCGCCCCAGTTGTCGTCGAACTGCGCGGTGACAATGTGCCCCTGGGCGTGGAGGGCGCGTTTGCCATGCAAGGGTCCCACTGTGTATTTCGGATGAAGCTCGTAACAGGACTCCATGTCACGTCCGCCAAAGACCAGGATATTGTGACCAAAGGAATTGGCATCGAAGTAGCGGAAGCGGTTCTCGGTGAAAAACCCGGCAGGATAGGAGGTTGAAGGAGTGCCCCAATCGACAATCAGGGGTTGGCCCTCGCCGTCGATCACGACCTGGCCGGGATCGTTGTGTTCGTGGTTGTCCTCGCGCCGGGCCTTGCTGCCCACCACGCAGGCGGTCCGGTCCCAATCCCACGAGGTGCGACTGGTGATGCAGGCCCCTTGGTCGTGAAAGGCATGTCCGAGGGGCAGGATCCCGGACGCCGTCCGGGGGACCAGATCGGAGTCGAGGCACAGCAGTTGCAGCGGGTCAGCCAGGATGGAACGATGTTGCAAATAAAAATCCTGCTGGACGGGATCCTGGTTGGCGGCGGCCAAGGGAGCGATCCAGTCTGCCTTCAGCGGCGCCCGGAAATGACCGTCGCCGTAGTTGAAAAGATGACCGGGCGGCACCGTCATCTGGATATACCAACGGGCGATGGCGGGAAAAGGGGCGGCGGCCAGGCGGTTGGCCCGACCGGCCGACCAACCCAGCCGGGCGGTGTAATATTCCACGACCAGGCCGATGGCACCCGCATAGCCGAGCCCTTCATTGAATTCACCCTCCCGGCCAAAATCTTCCAGATGCCGTTCCATCAGCGGATCGGCAAAATCGATCAGGCTTTGCGCATCGGGGTGGAGACCGTCGAGGGCCATGCCACAAATGCCCAGTCCGCCGACGATGCAGGTCAGCCAGTTGTTGTTCACTTCGATCCACCACGGCTGCTCAGTGACGGCCTTTTGGAAAGGCCGGATGGCGCGTTTTTCCAAACCGCGGACCAGGGTTTCAAGTTCGCTCGCGTTGAGGTGGGGACGCAGCCAATTGAGCATCAAGCTGACGCTATTGGCCAGCATGCCGGTGCGCAGGTGGACGTCGTTCTTTCTGAGATCGATACTTTGCTTGAAGGTGTCCTCATCGCCTTTCATACGGGCGATGTGGTTCCATGCGGGATACTCCACGTCGTCGAAAAGCACATCGGTTTGGCGAAGAGCGGCGTCGATCCACCGACGATCCCCGTCGATCAGAAACATCAGGGCATGGCGTGTGATGCGCAGCCCGATGGCCCGGCAGAGGGAATAATCCATGCCCAGCAGTTCCGCGCTGTAGGCATCGCGTCCGGAAAACACGGAGCTGACCAGATAAGGTGGCAGGTCGCGTTCCTGGATGGCGTCAGCCTTGATCTTGGCCCAGATGGGAGCACCGGTTGGAGAAGCGATGATGCTTTTGATTTCCGCTATGCGGGTGGCACGCTTGGCAGGATTCAGGGCAAAAAGGGATGATGGCTCCATGGTAGCTGGACGGGTGACACTGAATTGGGGTTATCGGGCTGTCATCACGCCACACTTTGACCACGGGCTCAAGAGCAAGCGGGTTGCCGGCACGTGCATCATTAGCAAGGCGGGAATTTTTGTTCGCTCGCGCTTGCGGACCGCCTTGACGAGGCTGGCTAGCGTCAGGCGAAAAAACGCTGTGCCGGGGAACTCCCATAAAAAACGGCACCCCTGATGGATGCCGTTTTGTATTGATTCGGGAAGTTGGGTTCGGCTCAGCCAAGCATGTCGGCGACCATCGCACGTTCATCGACCAGTTCCTGGTTGGTCGCGGCGATCATGGCCTTGGCGAATTCATCCATCGCGTAACCCGTGATGATTTCAACACTGCCGGGAGTGGTGGTGCGCACGGGCACTCCGGCCCAGACATTGGCATCGAAACCATAGGCCGTGGCGCCCTTGACGGCGACGGAATGAATCGCACCGGGGGTCACCAGGCTGTGCACATGATCAACGAGCGCGTTGGCGGCGGAAGCGGCGGACGAGAGGCCACGGGCGGCGATGATGGCAGCGCCACGCTTGCCGACGGTTTCCAGGAACGGACCCTGCAGCCAGGCATTGTCATTGATGACCTCGGTTGCGGGTTTGCCGTTGATGGTGGCATGGGTGAACGACGGGAACATCGTGGGGCTGTGGTTGCCGTAGATGAAAATCTCCTTCACGGCGGTGAGCTCGACCCCGGCCTTTTTGGCCAGCTGAGCCTGGGCGCGGTTTTGATCAAGGCGCACCATCGCGGTGAAACGATCGGGCGTGAGGCGCTTGGCCTTCGAGGCGGCGATCATGCAATTGGTGTTGGCGGGATTGCCCACCACGGCGACGCGGGCGTTTTCCGCGGCGACCTCGTCGATGATCTGGCCCTGGGCAGTGAAGATCTTGCCGTTGTCCTTGAGGAGGTCGGCGCGTTCCATGCCGGGGCCGCGAGGCTTGGCGCCGACGAGCAGACTCCAGTTGGCATCCTTGAAACCGACCCGGGGATCATCGGTCAGAACCATGCCCTTGAGCAGGGGAAAGGCACAGTCATCAAGTTCCATGGCGACCCCCTCGAGGGCCTTCATGGCCTTCTCGAAAGGCACCTCGATCAATTGCAGAATGACCGGTTGTTCCGGGCCGAACATGGCCCCGGAAGCAATGCGAAAAAGGAGGGAGTAGCCGATCTGGCCGGCTGCACCGGTAACGGCGACGCGGATGGGAGTATTCATAATAAAAAGGATTAAAAGGCGGAGGCCGGGGGAGGCCACGGAATTAATTATCCAAGGTTAATTTTTAATGCAGGCAATACGTGATGAGGAAGTTGCTTGCCGCCGGCACAATGTTGCGGTCAGGCAAAACGCGGGGCAAGGCGGGTATGAATTTCACGGATCAGGGTTTCGGTCGTCGGCCAGTCGATGCAGCCGTCGGTGATGGAGACGCCGTAGCGCAACTTTTCCTTGGGCTGGGGAAAATCCTGTTTTCCCGCCTCCAGATTGCTCTCGATCATGGCGCCCATGATGGAGCGATTGCCCGTGCTGATCTGGGCGAGGAGGGTGCGCATCACCTCCGGTTGCAGTTCCGGATTTTTGGCGGAGTTGTCATGCGAGCAATCCACCAGGATGGACTTGAGCAGACCGGCCTTAGCCAAATGCGCCTCGGTGGTCGCGATATGTTCGGGGGAGTAATTGGGTCCCTGGCTGCCGCCGCGCAGGACGATGTGGCAGTCCGGATTGCCGCGGGTGACGATGGCCGAGGCCGCCCCGTCGAAGTTGATGCCGAGAAAGGTTTGGGGCTGGGCGGCGGCCTTGATCGCATTGATTGCGGCGCCAAGCGTGCCATCCGTGCCGTTCTTGAAACCCAAGGGCATGGACAGACCCGAGGCCATTTGCCGGTGGGTTTGTGATTCGGTGGTGCGTGCGCCAATCGCCGACCAACAGATGAGATCGGCGATGTATTGGGGCGTGATCGGGTCGAGCAGTTCGGTGGCGGTGGGCAACCCGAGATCAAGCACCTCGCGGAGAAAGGAACGGGCGACCCGCAGTCCGGTTGCAATATCGTGGGATCCATCGAGGTGCGGATCCATGACAAGCCCCTTCCAACCCACCGTGGTGCGGGGTTTCTCAAAATACACCCGCATGACGATCATGATGCGGTCGGACACTTCTGCCGCGAGCGTCGCCAGCTTCCTCGCATACTCACGCCCGGCGGCGAGATCATGAATGGAACAGGGACCGACGATCAGCAGCAGCCGCCGGTCATCGGTAAAAATAATGCGGTGCAAATCGCGCCGGGTGCGGGTGACAAATTGGGCCTGTGCATCGGTCTTGGGCAATTCCGCCAACAGGGCGGCAGGCGAGGGCAGGACCCGGGTTTCGACAACATTGATGTCGGAAGTGATTTGCATGGCCGGTCAGACTGGGACGACGGGGTGCGACGGGGCAAGTCTACGGTCAGTCATTATGGCGATGATTTCATTTGGGCAAAAAAGTGGCCGGTCGCTTACCCCTAAGCGACCTGCCTTTGCTTTCTTAGTTACCCCAAAACTCCCGCT
>JAIPJW010000082.1 GCA_021734075.1 Cephaloticoccus sp. | reverse complement strand
CCGTCAGGGAACGGGCATTGGTGTCGTCGAGGAACTCGCGGGAGATAACCGAGACGTTCAAGGGGACCTTTTGGATCTCCATGCCGATCTTGGTCGCGGTCGCGGAGTTGGTCTTCAAGTAGCCGTAGTCCTTGTCTTCGGAGACCTCGAAAGCGCCGAGCTTTTCAACGCCTTCGTCGGTATCGAGACTGGTGGCGGTCTGGTCGGCGGCAGCAGCCTGGGCCCGGAGGGGCACGGTCGCGACCGAGAACAGAGCAGCCAAACAGGCAGCCAAGGTAATCTTGGCCCTGTGCTTTGGATAGCAAGTATCTGGTTTCATTCGTTTGTTAGGGGGTGGTTTGTAGTTACCGGCTTTTGGGGCCGGTTTGGTTTTTGACGGTTTATGACCGGACAAAAGTGGGAAAATGGGGAGGCCAACGGTTTGACCGCTCGACGACACCAGCGTGCGGCCAACTCGATCCGCAATCCAAAGGATGCGCTCACGAGTGGTCGGAACCGCCCTGTCGAAAATAGAGGGTCACATGCGCGCGTGTGGGCACGGCATGCCCGAATTTTGATTACAGTGGCGGGTAGACCAAATACGCTTTGGCCGGGCGGGTTTCAATTTGGGAGCTTGGTTTCAATATGGGGGTGGTTTGTCTTCGGACTAATTTGGGGTCAGTCCAAATTCACGAGCAGGTAAAGCGGAAGCCGCAACGCATTGCAAGCCCTGTAGTCATGTATATTCATTGGCTGAACTATGCGTCTGAGTCGACGTCGCAATCAGGCTCGGAGATACGGTGGAGCCGATCCGGCCGACCGCCTGCGGATTTTCAATCCGCCAAATCAAATGATCCACGACTTTGCGCACGAGGGTGGGGAGATTGATGTCCAGCGCGGCGGGTAAATGATCCAAGTTGTGATAAATAACCGGGTTATAGTTGCCCAGGATGGCTTCAAAGTCGCGTTCCGGTTTCAATCCGGCTTGGCGCATCGCCCGGAAGAATGATCCACAGAAATGGTCCACGGGCACGTAGAGCCCGGTCGGACGGGGATTGGCCGACTTGACCCTTCGGGCAAGCTTGTCGCTCTCGTTGTGCACGGGGGTGTGCTGGAGGTAACTGACATCGGCGAGTGAATCGCCCAAGATACTGGTTACGTTAAGTTTTAGTGCGGTGGCCCGTTCGACAAAGGCCTTCACCCGCCAGGCAATCGCGCTGTAAGTGGGTTCGGTGCTGATGGCCGCAACCACTTTGTGCCCCCGACTGTGCAGGTAATCAGCCGCCATCCGACCATTCAGTTCGTTGTCGGGTTCAACGTAGTCGCCTGTATAATCAGTCGTGCGGCGGGTCATGAACCAAACGTGGGGCAAGCCGGCGAGCTTTTGCATGCAGGTGGCTGAGGGTTCCATGCCCTGAATGATGATGCCATCCACCTGACGTTCGAGCACAGCCCGGGGCAACTCATCGGCGGAATGGGAAAACAGCAATGAGAGCTCCACCCGCTGCCGTTCATTGGAGGGTTGTATCTGGAGTAATTGTTCTTGGAACCAATTGAGACTCGGGTTCTTACGGGCCCCGGCAAACCACACCCCGATTTTTTTGGGGATGGCCATGCGGGACTTGGGTCCCCGTCGCCGGTGCAGGGGAGTGGGGGTGTAATTGGCATCGGTCATGACCGCCTGCACCTGGGCCAGACGCTCGGGTGCAACCAAGTGGGGTTGGTTGATTACGCGGGAGACCGTGGCGGGCGAAACTTTGGCCCTCCGGGCGATATCGGCAATGAGCATGGATGGGGTAGAAGCCATGATTATTTCAGAAAGATCACAGCTTTGTGACCCCTATAGTCAAGGGTTTGTCGCACTTGCGGACGACATAAACCGAGAAAATCCGGGAAAGGTTCGGGATCTCAACGTGCGGATTAACTTCCCTCGGTCAGGTCCAACCCACAGGTTGAAAGGTGCGAAATAATCCTGGTTTCCCCTCTGAGAGCAGGGTGGCGGGACGTCAGCTGGAATCTGCCCGTAGATTGATCTTGGACTCGGGAAAATGATTCAGCTGCGTCATATAACTGAATTTTCAGGAAAGTTGCTGATTGAAATACCGACCGAGGCACGCCGTAGTTGCGGCTTAGACTTCGAATCCCAACCCCATGATAAATTCCAGGCCGGCTCATCCTCGGGCCATTATTATCGTCCTTGTCGCTCTTTTCGCCGGAAAGCTGGTCGCAGGCACACCGACCCCGGTTCTCTCCCTGGCTGACGCCGACATCACCGAGCGATTTCTGGAAAGACGCCATGCCGTGATCGAGGCTTCAATCGCATCGGTTGATCCGACTCTGGCGGTGCCCACCGGGAGCTATTTGGATATCGCGTTGTGTTTGCGCCAAGGCCGCAACGTCGAACAGGCGCTGGCTCGTTTGGCGCAACTCAACGAGCCGATGCCCACGGCCAACATGTTTTGGGCGTATCCCATGGCGACCCTGATGGCCGCCGGTGGCAACCAAATCGACGCCGCTTCATGGAACCGCATCCAGGAACTGTGGAGGATCTATTGGCCGAGTCGCGGAGACACGGAAAACCACTGGGCAATGTCGTATGCCTCGCGTTACCTCGCGGCCCAGACCTGGCCGGAAGCCGGTCCGGAAAACTGGTTCAACGGGCGATCCTCCGCGGAGAATCTGGCGGAGGCCCGGGACTATCTGATGCATTGGATGTGGGTGACCACCAGTTACGGGCAGGGGGAATACGATTCTCCCCAGTATTTTCAGGAATATGTGATCCCCATGGCCATGTTGGCGGGGTGGGCCCAAGACCCGGTGGTGAAGCAGAAGGCCCGCATGATGCTCGACTACCTGATTTACGACTACGCCGTCGAAAATGTGGACGGCTACTACGGCGGGGCGCACAGCCGGGTCTATCCGAAACAAATTGTGGCACCGGGCAACACGCCCTCGTCAAACATTGGCTGGCTCCTGTTTGGCTTTGGCGAACAGCGGCCCGACGGCGCCAACACGCTGCTCGCCCTCAGCGGCTATGTGCCGCCCCCCATTCTGGAGCGGGTAGCCCGGGATCGCGACCAACCCTATGTCGAGCGTGAGCTCAAGCGCACCCGCTGGCGCATGCGGAATGCTGGCCCCCTGTCCTTCACGATTGGCGACAAGCGCACCATCCCGGTTTACAAATACAGTTATGTGGACCGTGATTTTGTGCTGGGTTCTTCCCAAGGCGGATTACTGCAACCGATCCAGCAGCAAACCTGGAGCCTGGATTGGCGCACGGACAAACCGATGCTGGAAGCAGCAAACACCTTCTTTGGGGTGCAGCCCTATTCCTCCCCCTACGAAGGCACGATGTTCTTTGGCGGCGATTGGGACACGGTCACCGACCTGATTGCACGTTCCAAGGCGGATTATGATTCCGAGGACAAGCTGCCCAGTGGCTCCCGTTACGAGCAGGTATTCCAACAGGGCACGGCATTGATCGCGCTTTACGACATGCCGGAGGGCAATCGCTTTTCGCACATCATCACCTTCTTCTCCCGCGATCTGGCCAAAACCATGGAGGACGCCTCGGGTTGGATCTTCACGCAGGGCGGTCCGGTTTACATCGCTTACCGGCCCTTTGCACCGGGGGTCTGGAAGCCCAATGACTGGACGGGGCTGTTGGCGGGGGGCGCCGGCGGCTTCATCAGCACCAACGCGGACAAGTGGGGCGTGGGTCACAAGTGCCTGGTCAGCGACGCCCTGCGGAACGGCTACGTGGTGCAGGTCGCACCGGTGCGGGATTATGCCTCCTTTGATGACTTCAAGGCGGCGGTCCGCGCGCTACCGCTCACCTTTTCCACCCAGGGAAAGCCGGAGGCCACCTTTACCGCCCTTGACGGCAGCGTGCTGCATGCCCGCTACGGCGACACGCCTTCCGTCAATGGGGTTGAGGTCAATTATGCCGACTGGCCGCTGTTTGACAGCCCCTTTGCCCACGAGCAACGCGGCAGCCAACGTCTGGAAATTCAGCAGGGCGGTGAACGGCTCCTGCTCGATTTCGCCCACCCCTCCGTTCAGGAAACCGCCGAATCTGCCCAGCGATGAAACTCCCCGCCTGCCTGCTCCTTTCCCTCGTCACGGCCCTCTCCGGTGCCTGTGCCTCGCCGCCGCCCTCCGCCCATCAAATGTATGCCGCGGTGGCGATGACCAAGGCGCAAAAGAACAGTTCCACCCCTTCCGATTCCGGCCTGTATTTGCGCCAAGCCGACGGCAAGTGGACCCTCTATGGGCCGCGGGTGCTCGGGATTTATTCGATGGCGGTGCAACCCGGCAGCCACGGTCAGGTGGTGTTGATCGCCAGTGCCGACGGCGTGGTGCGCTCAACCGATGCGGGCAAGACCTGGCGTTTGACGACGGGCTGGGATGTGATCGACCTGCGCACGTTTGCCTTCAACCCGGCCAATCCCGACGAGGTCTATGCCACCACGTGTTGGGGACCCTTGCGGAGCACCGACGGCGGTGCCACGTGGTCGCTTGCCCAGGCCGGACTCAACCTGCTTTATTGCCAGACGATGGTGGCGGACTCGCAAACCCCGGGCCGCGTCCTGCTGGGCATCGAGGATGGGATTTATATTTCCCACGACGGAGCCAAAACCTGGGCCCGCACGGACTCGCCGCCGGCCATGGCCTTGCGCATGGTGCAGGGCACGGTTGATCCCAAGATAATGCTGATGGGCACCCAGGGCCGCGGGGCCTGGCTCTCGCATGACTCCGGCGATTCCTGGCAACAGGTGGACGCCGGTTCGGCCGGGGCCAATCTTTACGCTGCTGCCTTGGATCCCACCGAGGTGGGACGCATGGCCGTGGGCGGCTGGGGCGTGGGGGTGCGGGTTTCCGCCGATGGGGGCAAAACCTGGACCGACCGATCCGCCGGACTGCCCGTGCGCAATGTTTTCGTGCTCGCCTTTGCTCCCGACAAACCGGGCCGGCTTTGGGCCTCCACCTTTGAGGAGGGGGCCTATTATTCGGATGACCTCGGCCTGACCTGGCACGACGGCGGCCTTTATGGCGCCTACGGGTTCGATTTTGTCTTTGTGCCGGCTCAACCGTAAACCTCGGGCCGGTCCCACTCTTTCCCGTGTCCGCCAAACCATTTGTCAACTCCGCCTCGTGGATTTGGTCCGCCGAGGGTTCCCACAGTGCGCCACTGCCCGCCGATGCCACGCCGTCGCATTATCAAGTGCGCTACTTTCGGCGCACCTTCGACGTGGTCGATGCCGCGGCGGTCAACCTGCACGTCGATTTGTCGGCGGACAGCCGCTACCTGTTTTACTGCAACGGCGTCTTCGTCGGCCGCGGTCCGGCCAAGGGTGATGTCACGCATCATTTCTACGACACCTACGACCTGACGCCCCATCTGCGGGCCGGGAGCAACGTGCTCGCCGCCATTGTGCTCGACATGTCGCGGGTGGCGCACCGGCCCGCCTTGCTCGGGCCGCCGTGTTCGGTCATGACTTACACCGGCGGTTTTGTGCTCGAAGGCGCTCTGCAAAATCTGGTGGGGGAGGTGGTCGCCGACTTGAAAACCGACGCGGCCTGGAAGGTCGCCGTGGACCGGGCGCATCGCTTTCAGAACGAGAACACCACGTTCGAGGGTTACCTCGGTTATTTCGAACACCGTTGCTCCGCCCTCATCCCGGTCGGTTGGAACACCGCCGAGTTTGATGATGCTTCCTGGGCGACGGCCCACGTGCTCTTCAAGGCCGAGGTGATTGAAAACCGGCGTGATCCGGCCAGCCCCTACGGCCTGATGCCCCGCATGATTCCCATGCTGGAGGAAGGTGCGCCGGAGCGGTTTCCCGATGCCTATCAAAGCGGGGGGACCGTGGTCACGGCGGAGTGGGCGGCGCTGTTGCAGGAGGGCCGGGCCCTGACGCTGCCGGCCGGCAGCAAGGTCGATCTCGTGCTGGACATGGGCATCATGACCACGGCTTTTCCGCATCTGGAAGTGGCCGGAGGAGCGGGCAGCACCGTGCGGCTGACCTACGCCGAGGCCCTGCGGCTGGCCTGGAACACTCCCGGCGCCAAGTTGCTCGGCAAGCAACAATCCCTCGCCAATCTGGCCTCGCATTTTGCGGATGAGAGCCGGGGTTGGACCTTTGACCGGCGCGGGGAAGTGACCGGGTGGTGCGACATCTGGGAAGTATCCGGCCGCGAGGAAACCTTTGAGCCACTGCATTGGCGCGCCTTCCGTTACGTGGGCCTGCGCGTCACCGTGGGGGCGAAGCCGCTCACCCTGCGCGCGATCAAGCAGCGTTTCACCGCCTATCCCTACAAGATCAAGGCGACCTTCAAGTCCTCGGATCCCGCGCTCGACAAGATCTGGTCGGTGGGACTGCACACGATGCGGATGTGCTCGCACGAAACCTTCGAGGACTGTCCGCACTACGAGCAGATGCAGTATGCCGGTGACACGATGATCACCTCCAAACTCGGCATGCTGACCACCGGCGATTATCAACTCAGCAAGCAGGCACTCTACCAATTTGACTGGTCGCGCATTTCCGACGGGCTCACCCAGGCGCGCTATCCCTCGCGCCTGCTGCAGGTGATCCCGGCTTGGAGCATTCATTGGATCACCAACATCAAGGATTACTTCATGTGCACGGCGGATCGCACCGCCCTGCAGGAGCTGATGCCGGGCATCCGCGCGGTGCTCGATTGGTATCGTCGCCATGGCGACGAGGAGGGCCTGCCGGGCAAGCTGCCGTATTGGAACGTGACCGACTGGTGTCCCTGGTGGCCGCGCGGCGTGGTGCCCGGCGCCGATGCCGGGGCCACGACCATCCTGACCGCGCAATACATCAATGCCCTCGACGAAGTGGCATGGATGGCCGCGCAACTCGGCCGCGCGACCGAGGCGACGGCCCTGGCGACCGAAGCGGACGATCTGCGCCGCAAGGCGCACGCGCGTTTCTGGTCCGAGACCGAGGGGCTTTATTATGACCGGCCGGGTGGACCCGACATCAGCCAGTATGGCAATGCCTGGGCGATTGTCGCCGGCCTGCCGGGCGAGCGTGAACGCGACCGGATCATGCAGCGGTTTCCCCATGACGAGAAACTCGCCCCGGGCTCCTTCTTCTGGTGGCACACCGGATTCAGCGCGCTGGCCAAGGCGGGCCGCTATGACGACATGCCCAAATATCTCGGCCCGTGGCACGAATCCATCAGCTACGGACTTTCCACCTTCGTGGAGGAGAACAGTTACTGGCGTTCACTCTGTCATGCCTGGTCGGCGCATCCGGTGCTGGAGTTTCAGCAACGTTTGCTCGGGGTCACGCCCACCGAACCCGGCTTCGCGAAAATCGCCATCACGCCCAATCGCTGCGGGCTTACGCATGCCGCGGGCAGTGTCTGCACGCCGCGGGGCCTGATCGAGGTGGCATGGAGTGTGTCCGGCGAGAAATTCACCTTGTCGGCGACCGTGCCCGTCGGCGTCGCCACCACCATCACCGTGCCGAACGGCGCTACGCGCACCTTTGCCGGTGGACACTTTGCGGAAACCTTCGACTTATCATGAGCACCCTGCGCATCGAACACGAGACCGGCTCGGCGGTCAGCCTATTCTGGCACGACCGGCTGTTGTGCCGTTACGTTTATCAATCCGGGGTGGAGGCCAAGGAATCGCCGAAGCCGTATTTTCATCCGGTCAATTCCCTCGCGGGGGACACGTTGACCAACTTCCGGCCCAACGATCATCCCTGGCATCACGCGCTGAGTTTCACGCTCAACAACGTGTCCGGCGCAAATTTCTGGGGTGGCCCCACCTGCCTGCAGGACGGTTACAAGTGGCGCGATGATCACGGGGCCCAATACCACCAGGCCTGGCAACAGCTTGAAGCCAATGGTGCTGGGGCGACCCTCGCGCATACCCTTGAGTGGCGCCGGCTGGAGGAAACTCTTTTCACCGAGGCGCGGTCCATCGCGATCAACGTGGACGAGACCAACCAGTCCTGGAGCATGCATTGGCGTGGTCGTTTGACCAATGTCAGTGGTCGCACGCTTTCATTGGGCAATCCGGCATCAACCGGGGGACTGAAGGGGTCGCACTACTGCGGACTGCAATTCCGCGGCGCGCGGGAACTGCTCGATGATCACCTCGATCCGACCATCAAGGTGGTGGCCGACGGCGGCTTGGCCGGGATCGAGGCCGTGCACGGCGCCGCGGCCGACTGGATGGAATGGCACGGACAATTGGACACCACGCTGAATCGGGTTATCATCCGTTTCGCCAACAACAACGGCCCCTTGCCCTGGTTCGTGCGGCGCAATTATCCCCTCGCGGCATTCCCGGTGCAATTTGAGCAGAATCGCGAAATCGACCCCGGGGCGGACCTCGAGATCGATCACACCCTGACATTCAAGAGCGTATGAACATGAATCGAAAAACCTTCATCCGCGGACTGGGTATCGGCGCCTTGGGTGCCGTGACCGCACCGGGAGTGCTGGCCAGCGTCCCGCGGGCGACCCCGATAGCTCTGCCCGCCTACAACCCTTCCGAGGATGCCGCCTTTTGGCGCGCCGTTAAGTCCCAGTATTCACTCGACCCCGAGTTGCATTACATGAACACCGGTGGCCTCGGGCCGGCGGCAACCCCGGTCCTGAAGTTTTACACCGATACGATCTGGGAACACCAGCGGCACGGGGAGCACGGGCATGACACTTTTCACAAGGCGCGGCAGGTTGTGGCCGACTTTTTCACCGCGGAATCCTCGGAGATTTGTTTCACCCGCAATGCCACCGAAGGAAATTCGATCATCGCCGGTGGTCTTGATTTACGTGAGGGCGACGAGGTGATTTTCGAGGATCATGCGCACCCCGGTGGCTCCGGCCCCTGGTTTTTGCAACAAAACCGCCGCGGGGTCGTGGTCAAACTTTTCACCCCGGATCCGGAAAGCGTCGAGGGCAACCTGGCACGTATACGTGAGCTCATCACCCCACGCACGCGGGTGATTCAAATCAGTCATGTCACGGCCCCGACCGGGATCGTGTTGCCTGCGGCCGAGATAGCTGAACTAGCCCAGGAGCATGGCATTTGGTTTCATATCGATGGCGCCCAATCGGCGGGGATGTTCCCCTTCAAGGTCATTGAACTGGGTTGTGATTCGTATGCCACCAGTGGTCACAAATGGATGGGCGCTCCACATGAGACCGGAGTCCTGTTCATCCGCAAGGAACGCAACCATGAGGTCGCGCCGATTGCCGCCGGATCCTATACCGGGGAAATTCCCAGCCATTTGCCGGGAAACCTGATCTATGACCATGATGCCTCGCGCCATGAATACGCCACGCGCAATGCCGCCGCAGTGGTCAGTGTGGCCGCCGCAGTGAACTTTCAAAAAAAAGTGGGCCGCAAGCGGATCGCTGCCCATGGCCGCGCGCTGGCGGTGCAATTGCATGAGGGCTTGCTGCGCATCCCCACGGTCGAGGTGCTGACCCCGACCCGGCCCGAGTTGCGGGCCTCGATCACCACCTTTCGCACCCCCCGCATCGGCTACAGCGAGCTGTTCAGTCTGCTGATGAAGGATCACCACTTCCGCTGCCGTCCGGTCAGTGAACAGAATCTCGATGCGACGCGGATCTCCACCCACTTGTTCAACACCGCGGAGGAGTGTGAACAATTGCTCGCCGCCATCGACTCCATCGTGCGCAAGGCCTGACCGTCATGCCAGATCACTCAGTCCGCGATCTCGACCATCATCTCGATTTCCACCGGGGCGCCGGCGGGCAGCGACGCGACCCCGACGGCCGCCCGGGCGTGCCGACCGGCCTCACCAAAGATTTCGACCAACAGGTCGGATGCCCCGTTCACGACTTTGGATTGTGCCGTGTAGTCGGCAGGGCAGTTCACGAAACCACCCACCCGCACGATGCGCTTCACCTTGCTGAGATCACCGATTTCCGCCTGCAGCACCGCGAGCAATTGAATCGCACAGATGCGGGCCGCCGCGGCGCCTTCCTCGAGGGTGAGATCCACGCCAACCTTGCCGGTGATGAACTGGCCTTCCGCATTCTTGGGGATTTGTCCGGCGAGAATCACCAGATTGCCCGCGCGCACGGCCGGCACGTAGTTGGCGATGGCAGCGGGCACGGCCGGGAGGGTGATGCCGGCAGCTTCCAGCCGGGCGGCGGGAGTGTCCCCGGCCCGCGCCGGATTCATCACGCCGAGGGAGAGGGTCGCAAACAGCAGGATTTTTTTCATCGCCCGATGGTCATGACCAACCGGGCCCCGCGTCGCAATGCCAGAACTCGTTTTTCCCCATGCCAAAATTAAAATTCACCCGCCTGCTCCTGGGTCTGTTCCTGGGTGCGACCGCCCTGCCAGCCGCACCCCGGCAGGATTTCATCATCTGCGCCAACGTGAACAAGGGCTACGTGATCGGCTCAAAGATCGTGACGACCAACGGCCTGTTCCGGCTCGATGCCACAGGCACCTGGCAGCACTTCGGATACAACGACACCACGCTCACGGCGGTCGCCTTCGACCCGCGCGATCACAACGTAATCTACACGTCCGCCCTCAACGGACTCTGGGCCAGTTACGACGGCGGCAAGGCCTGGCGGATGGTCAACAGCTGGGACCTGACCGAGGGCCGCGATGTGGCCGTCGATCCCAATGCGCCCGACACGGTTTACCTCGCCCACACGGACGGCGTCGCGGTTTCGACCGACCGGGCGAAAACCCTGGAGCATCGCAATCATGGTCTGCCGGAGCGGGGGCGTTTCGCCCAATCGATCGAAGTGGACCGCACCATGGCCGGTCGGGTCTTCGCCGGTTGCGAAAAGGGAATCTACCTGACCGAGGATGCCGGGATGAATTGGCGGCAGGTGCTGCCGTCCACCACGCAGGTGAACGACATTCAACAGTCGCCGCACGATCCCGCGCTCTGGCTGGCGGGCACGGATCATCAAGGCGCCTGGATGTCGCATGATCGCGGCCTGACCTGGCAACAGATCAGCGGACTCTCCACGGAGAATCCGGTCTACAATGTCACCTTCGATCCCACCAATGCCGAACGCATGGCCGTGGGGGGCTGGACCGAGGGCATCTGGACCAGCGAGGACGGCGGCAAGACCTGGACTGCGCGCAACGCCGGTTTGCCCGGTCATCACCGGGTGTGGCGTGTGGGGGTGGATCCCAACACCGGTCGACTCTATGCCAGCGTGTTCAAGGAGACGCTGTATTACTCCGATGATTTTGGCCGCACCTGGCAGGCGGATCCCAAGTTGGAGGGCTCATTGGTCAATTTCTTCATTTCCCTCCCTTCGGCCAACCCCTGATCGCGATCATGTTGGGCATGAAAACGAGGGGTCTGGCATTGGGCGTGATTTGCGGGGTCCTGGCCTCCGCTGCATTGCGCGCTCAGATTTCCTACGAGGCACCCATGCCCGTGCGCCGGGTCATCTCGGATCACACGGAACGGCAGGCCGCATATCAGCAACGCATCAACGAGGTGATTGACTGGCGGATTGATCGCATCGGCACTGACGAACCCAAGATCGGAATTGATATCGCCTCCGCTTCCTGCCTGTTGCTGCGCGACCAGCGTGTGTCGGACGTGAATCGCAAGATCATTGCCCTGATGAAGGATCCCGGCACCGGACCATTCTGGATGTTTCCCACCGTGATCGCCTCTTATGTCGGTCGCGACAAGCTTTCGCCCGAGGCCCGGGGTGCGATCCGTGACGCCTGGCGCACGACCCGTCAGGTGCGGGGTGACACGGAAAACCACTGGGTGATGTATCACACCTCGCTGTATCTCATGTCGGAGCTTTATCCGCACGAACCCGGCAACACCTGGTATACGGGCCACAGTTCGGAGGAAAACCTGCAGGAGGCGCGTGGTTGGCTGCTCGATTGGATGAATATCACCACCGGCAGCGGGCAGGGGGAATACAATCCCACCCACTACATCGGCGAGTATGCCATCCCGATGCTCATGCTCGCCTCCTATGCGCAGGATCCGGAGATGCGTCAACGCGGCCACATGATGCTCGACTGGATCTTTGCGGAACTGGCCAACGTGACCCTCGAGGGCGTGATGCGCGGTCCGAACTCGCGCACGGACGACAGCTCGGTGACGGAGCGTTGGAACGCGCTCGCGTCCACCTTTACCTGGATGCTCTTCGGCAACAATCCGCCCACCCTCAACTATGGCGGCTTTGGGGTTTATTTCGCCATCATGGCGGACAACTACGAGGTGCCGGAAGTGATCTACCGGATCGCGACCGACCGACGGGAGGACATCCTGCAGCATGACCGGGCACGCACCCGGCGCTACTGGCGTTACAGTGACGAATTGATGCCGCCGATCTACAAGACGCAGTATTTGCGCCGCGACTATGCGGTGGGTTCAACCCAGGGGCGCATCAGTGACCCGATCCAGTCTCACGTATGGGACGTAACCTGGCGCGAGGAGGATCCGCGGGGCAAGCACCCGACAATATTCTCCCTGCATCCCCACTCTTCGGGCAAGGTGATGCAGATGTTTTTTGCCACCTATCCCGAGCCGATGCCCCGGGGCGTGGCGGTGGAGGGCAAGCCCTCGTATGATTCAGCGGACAAGATACTCGGCTGCTCGCCCTACGAGCAGGTGTTCCAGAATCTCGACACGGTGATCGCGCTCTACGACATCGATCCGGCCGAGCGTTTTCCCCAGGTCAACGGCTTTTTCTCGAAGGACCTCAACCAGGTTACCGAGCACGAGTCGGGGTGGATTTTTGCGCGGGGAGGCAATGCCTATCTGGCATATCTTCCCCTCGCGGATTACCGCTGGATCCCGCATCTCAACTACCAGCGCACGGCTTCAACCGTTGGCCGGGCCTATGTCCGGGAACACACCGGTGGCCGCGTGCTCGTCAGCCCACACGTGAAGAATGGCACGATCGTGCAGGCGGCAAGTGCGGATGAATTCGCAAGTTTCGAGGCGTTCCAAGCCGCGATCCTTGCCCTGCCACTCACGTATCAGCTCGAACCCGTGCCCACGGTGCAGCTGACCACGTTGCGCGGCAAGCAGGTCTCCTTCACCTATGGATCCATGCCCATGGTGGATGGCACACCGGTTGATTACAGTTCTTGGCCGCTGTTCGGCGGCACGCATCTCAATTCCGAACTGGGCAGCCATCGACTGACCATCACCCACGGGCAACTCAAACGCGTGCTCGATTTCACCACGCTCACCATCACCAATCCCGACTCCCTTTGAAAATGATCACGCTCCAGTCCACCATGATCCGCCTTGGCCTCGTTGCCGCCCTGTCCGCCACCGTTGCGCTCCGGGCCCAGCCTTCGTTCGAGGGACCGCCGCCCTCCCGGGTGGTGGTGCAGGACAACGCCCAACGTCGTGAGGCCTACCTCGCCCGCATCAAGGAAGTTTATGATTACCGGATTGGGCAGGCTGATCCCAAGACCCTGGACATGGCGGTGATCTCCATGCTGCTGATGCGGGGCGAACAGATTGAGGCCTGCAATCGCCGGGTCCTGGAAATGATGGGACCCGGGGAAGTGGGCACCGGTCCGTTCTGGATGTTCCCCAGCGTCTTCGTCGCCTTCACCGGCCAGGGCAAACTTTCGCCCGAGGCCATGGGCTCCATCCGCGAGGCCTGGCGCACGGAGCGGCAGTTGCGCGGTGACACGGAAAATCACTGGGTGATGTATCACACCTCGCTGTATCTCATGTCTGAGCTCTATCCGCACGAGCCGGGCAACACCTGGTATACAGGCAACAGCTCGGAGGAAAACCTGCAGGAGGCGCGCGGTTGGCTGGTCGATTGGATGAATATCACCACTACGATCGGGCAGGGTGAATACGATCCCACCCACTACATCGGCGAATACGCCATCCCGATGCTCATGCTGGCCACCTGGGCCAAGGACCCGGAGATGCGGCAGCGCGGCCACATGATGCTCGACTGGATCTTTGCGGAATTGTCCAACGCCACCTTGCAGGGCGTGTTGCGCGGACCCAATTCTCGCACCGACGACACCTCGGTGCTGGAACGCTGGAATTCCCTCGCGTCGTTTTTCTCCTGGCTGCAATTCGGCAACACGCCACCGACCGCCGGCTACGGCGGTTGGGGCAACTACTTTGCCGTGATCGGGGCCAGTTACGAATTACCCGAGGTGATCTATCGCATCGCGGTGGACCGCCAGCCGGATGCCCTGCAACACGACCAGGCCCGCACCCGCCGGATCTGGCGCTACAGCGACGAGCACATGCCGCCGATCTACAAGACACAGTATATCCGCCGCGACTACGCCGTGGGTTCACACCAGGGTCGCATCAGCGATCCCATCCAGTCGCACGTCTGGGATGTGACCTGGGCCGAGAACGATCCCCGGGGCAAGCAGCCCACGATGTTCTCCGTGCATCCGCATTCCTCGGGCCGGGTGATGCAGATGTTTTTTGCCAGTTATCCCGAACCCATGCCGATCAGTGTCTCGGCCGAGGGCAAACCATCCTACGATACCCCCGACAAGCTGGTCGGGTGCTCACCTTACGAGAAAGTGTTTCAGGATCTCGACACGGTGGTCGCGCTTTATGATATCGCCCCCGGTGAACGCTTTCCCCAGGTCAATGGTTTCTTTTCGAAGGACCTGCAGGACCTGACCGAGGATGAATCGGGCTGGATCTTTGCCCGGGGGGGCAAGGCCTACCTCGCCTACCGTCCGCTCGCCGGTTACACGTGGATTCCCCATCTCACCTACCGCCAACTGCCCTCCACCGAGGGTTACAAATGGGCCCGCGATCCCAGCGGCAGCAAGGTGCTCGTGAGCCCGCACCTGAAGAACGGCACCATCGTGCAGGCCGCGAGTGTGAGTGAGTTCGCCGACTTCGCCGCTTTCCAAGCCGCGATCAAAGCGTTGCCGCTGACCTACAGCCTCGAGCCGGAGCCCACGGTTAAAATGACGACGTTGCGCGGCAAGAAAATCGTTGTCACCTACGGCCAGGCACCAGTGGTGAACGGCGAGGCGCTGGATTACTCGAAGTGGAAACTGTTCGAGGGCCCGAACCTCAATGCCGAGATCGGCGCACGCAAGTTGACCATTACCCATGGCCGGCTGCAACGCGTGCTCGATTTCAACACCCTGACCATTGCCGACACCGTGACCCGCTAATTATGACCATCCGCAAAATCCCCTTTGGCCTGATCGCACTCATGGCAATCCCGACCCTTACGCCTGCGGCCCCCACCGACGATTTTTTCGTCTGCGCCAATGTTAATCGCGACTACATCATCGGTTCCAAGATTGAGTCGGGCAACGGAGTCTTCCAACAGAACGATGACGGATCCTGGCGCCATCTGGGTTACAATGACAACAGCATCACCGCAGTGGCCTTTGATCCCCGCGATCGCCAGGTCGCCTATACTTCGGCCAACAACGGGCTCTGGCGCACGCTCGACGGCGGTGCCCATTGGCGCATCTGCAATGACTGGGACATGACGGAGGCCCGCCATGTGGCGGTCGACCCCAATGCACCCGACCACGTCTACCTTTCGCTGCCCGACGGCATCGCCGTGTCCACCGACCGGGCGGAAACGCTGGTCCGGCGCGAAAAGGGTCTGC
>JAIPJW010000081.1 GCA_021734075.1 Cephaloticoccus sp. | reverse complement strand
ACGCGGCAAGCACCGGCGGACATTGTCGGCCATTCACGCCGTGGAGCACACGTCCAAGTCCATGTTGTATGGCTGCTTCGATTGCGGGGATTGTTCCCTGGCGGAGACCGGTTATCTGTGTCCGCGGTCCTCCTGTTCCAAAAACGAACGCAACGGCCCCTGCGGCGGGTCCTCGGATGGCCGCTGCGAACTGGACGACAAGGATTGCATGTGGGCGCGCGCCTACGACCGCCTGAAATCCTACGGCGAGGCGGAGGACATGCTCAAGGGGCCGCCGGTATTTCCCAATCCCGCGTTTGGTGGTTCCTCGGCGTGGGGTAATTATTTTCAAGGCCGCGATCACCAGCGGGTGGAGGTGGCCAACGGCGCGGCTGCAGCTGACAAGAATTCCTGAAACCCCAAACAAAAATCAAAACCATGAACTTCCCCCATCTCACCATCATCGGAGAATCCATCAACGATTCGGTGCCCTCCACCCACAAGCTGTTTGAAGCCAATGATCTGGTCGGCCTGAAAAATCTGGCTGCCGCCCAGGACATTGGCGGCGCCGGTTATATTGACGTCAACGTCGGGCCCCGCTCCGGCGAGTTTCTCGCCGAAATGGTCCGGCACGTGCAAAGCATCAGCGGAAAGCCGATCTCGGTGGATACCCCGGATCCCGCGATGGCCGAGGCCGGACTGCGGGCCTATGATCGGGCGCGCGCCGATGGCAAGCTGCCGATCCTGAATTCCATTTCGCAGGCCCGGCTCGAGATGTTCGGCCTGACCCGGATCATGCCGTTCATTCCGATCCTGCTCGCCTCCGAGCGGGTGGAAAACGGCGTCGGCCAGCCCAACAACACGGCGGCCGAGGTTCATGCCACCGCGTGCGAACTTGTCGCCGAAGCGGCCAAACATGGCATCCCGGTCAATCAGTGCATCATCGATCCCGCCATCTCGCCGATTGGGGCCGACTCCGAGGGCCGCTTGCATTGCCTCATGGGCGCCATTCGGCTCATCCATGAAGACCCGAAACTGAAGGGCGTGCACATGTCGGTTGGCCTGAGCAATTTCAGCGTCATGCTGCCGCCGAAGCGGGCCGATGGCTCGCCCACCAAGGGACCCTTGGAGAGCGCATTTCTCACCCTGGCCGCGCCGCTGGGCATGGACCACGTGATTGGCTCCGTGAAACGCAACTACCAGATGCTGCCGCCGGACCACCCGGCCATGATGTGCGTGAATGAATGCCTGACACTTGAGGGCTTCGACGTGATCATGCGTGTGCAAGAATATTACTCCAGCTAACCCTCTGGCCGTCCGGCCCCATTCCCCATGAAAATCGTTCCTTCCGATATCGAAATCGCCCAACAGGCGACCATGCTGCCCATTGAGCAAATCGCCGCCCGGCTCGACATTCCGGTCGACGCCCTAGATCACTACGGCAAATACAAAGCCAAGGTCGGGCTGGACTATTTCAAGGCGCAGGAAGGCAACCCGGTCGGCAAACTGATTCTCGTCACGGCCATCACGCCGACCCCGGCGGGTGAGGGCAAGACGACGACCTCGGTGGGTTTGGGTGACGGATTGAATCGCATCGGCAAACGCGCGGTGATCTGTCTGCGCGAACCCTCGCTCGGGCCCAGCTTCGGCATGAAGGGCGGGGCGGCGGGCGGCGGTTATGCCCAGGTCATGCCGATGGAGGACATCAACCTGCACTTTACCGGTGACTTTCACGCCATCACCTCCGCCCACAACCTGCTGGCGGCCATGGTGGATAATCACCTGCACCATGGGAATGCGCTGGGGCTTGATCCCAACCGCATTGTTTGGAAACGCGTGATGGACATGAACGACCGCGCCCTGCGGCAGATCGTGGTCGGACTCGGCGGCATTTCCAATGGAGTGACCCATGAATCAGGCTTCGACATCACGGTCGCTTCCGAGGTCATGGCGATTTTCTGTCTGTCCCAGACCTTGATGGAACTGCGTGAACGCCTCGGGCGCATCATCATCGGCTACACGCGTGAGAAGAAGCCGGTCACGGCGGCCGAGCTCAAAGCCAACGGGGCCATGACCGTGCTCCTCAAGGATGCCCTGCGACCCAACCTGGTGCAGACCTTGGAGAATAATCCCGCGTTTGTGCATGGCGGGCCCTTCGCCAATATCGCCCATGGGTGCAACAGTGTGCTGGCCACCAAAATGGCCCTGCGCATCAGCGATTACACCGTCACGGAAGCGGGTTTTGGCGCAGATCTGGGTGCTGAGAAGTTCCTCGACATCAAATGTCGCCAGGCCGGCCTCACCCCCGATGCCGTGGTGCTGGTGGCCACGGTGCGGGCCTTGAAAATGCACGGTGGCGTGGACAAGAAGGATTTGAAAACGCCCAACGCCGGTGCGGTCGAGCGCGGCATGGTCAACCTGGAGAAACATCTGGAAAATCTTACCGGCTATGGACTGCCGGTCGTGGTGGCCATCAATCGCTTCTCCGCCGATACCGACGAGGAGTTTAAGGTCATAGAGACACGCTGCGCCAAGCTCGGCGTCAAGGCGGTTCCGGCAACCCATTGGGCCGATGGTGGCGCGGGGGCGGAGGAACTCGCCCGGGCCGTCGTGGCGGTCACCGAACAGAGCCAAGCCAAGTTCAAGCTGCTTTATCTGGACGATCTCCCGTTGGTGGAAAAAATCCGGACGGTGGCGCAAAAGATCTATGGCGCGAAGGACATCGTTGTCAGTGCCAAGGTGCGGGCCAAGCTCGAGGAGTTTCAACAGGCCGGCTTTGGCAAGTTCCCGGTCTGCATGGCCAAGACGCAATATTCCTTCTCCACCGATGCGACGCTGCGCGGGCGGCCGACCGGTTTCGATGTCGAAATCCGCGAAGTCAAGGTCTCGGCCGGAGCGGGTTTCGTGGTGGTGTTGACCGGTGAGATCATGACCATGCCGGGGTTGCCCAAGGTGCCTGCGGCGGAGGCCATTGACATCAACGATTCCGGCCAGGTGGTCGGTCTCTTCTGACCATGATCGCCGCGGGTCTGCTCCAATCCGGCAACCAGGAATTGGTTTTTTTCTTCTCCCCCACGGAGCGAAATCCCAGCCGGGATGGCACGGCCCGCTTGATGCCGCGAATCACGGTCATCCATCCGGACAACCGGTGGTTGATCGCGATCATGGGCACCTTGCTGCAATTGTGTCTCGGGTCGGTCTACGCCTGGAGTTATTTTCAAAAGCCGATCATGGTGGCGTGCGGTTGGAGCAATGCCCAAGTCGCATGGACCTTTAGTTTTGCCATTGGTTTTCTCGGGGTGGCGGCGGCCGTGGGCGGGACGTTGCTGCCCAAATATGGACCGCGCAATCTCGCTGTGATCGGGAGCGTGCTCTACGGTGCGGGCAATCTCTTGGCCGCCCTGGCGTTGCAGTTGCATTCACTCCCCTTGCTCTGGGTGGGCTATGGCGCGGTGGGGGGCATTGGATTGGGTCTCGGCTATGTCACGCCGGTGGCGACCGTGGCCAAATGGTTTCCCGACAAAAAAGGCCTGGTCACCGGCATGGTGGTGATGGGTTTCGGGTTCGGGGCGCTGCTGATGAGCAAAGTGATCGCCCCTTCCCTCGATGAAATGTTTCCCGGCCAGCTCCCCAAGGTCTTCACCGGCATCGGGCTGATCCTGGGCACCGTGGGTTTGGTTGCCGCCAGTTTCCTGCGCAATCCCCCGACGTCGACGGCGGCAGCCACGGTTGAGGAAAGTGTCCGGCCTCATCTGCTTTCACGGCAGTTTGTGATGATGTGGCTGGTCTTCTTCTGCAACATTGTGGCCGGCATCGCCATCATCAGTTTTCAATCACCCCTGTTGCAGGATTTGCTCCGCAAGGTTGACCCGTTGCGCTCCCCCGGCGCCCTGGCGGCCAGCGGGGCCACCCTGATTGCCATCAGCTCTATTTTCAACGGGGTGGGGCGTTTTGCCTGGGGTGCCTTGTCCGACCGACTCGGTCAGCTGCAGACCTTCCGCCTCATGCTTCTGACCCAGGCGGTCGCATTTGTGGTGCTGATTTTCACCGGCAACATCTGGCTGTTTGGGGCCTTGATCTGCTATGTCCTGTTTTGCTACGGCGGCGGCTTTGGAGTGATGCCTTCCTTTGTCCTCAACACGTTTGGCCCCCGGTTGATGGCGGTATGTTACGGATGTATTTTGACGGCTTGGGCGGCGGGCGGAATTGTGGGGCCTCAGGTCGTCGCCTGGCTCAAGGATTTGCGGGGTCCGTCGGCCTCTGTCCACGCCTTTGCCCTGGGGGCCGCCTTGCTGGTGCTGGGCCTGGTCTTCTCGCTTTTCTGCCGCGATACGCGGCAGTGTGCCGCCGTTTGACCGGGGGTGATCCCAGGGTGGGTGACACGGCGCGGCTTTGACTTCGCGGCGGCTCCCGGTATTACCTGCCAGTCTTCATGGCGGATTTTCTCACCACCCTTAAAACGCAAGCGCTCCTGGCGGACGGGGCGATGGGCTCCTATTTGTTCAACCTGACCGGGCGGCTTTCCGAGACCAACCACGTCTACGAGGCCTTCAACATCGAGCAGCCCGAGCTGATCAAGCGGGTGCATCGCGACTACCTGGAGGCTGGGGCGCGTTGTCTCAAAACCAACACCTTCGGGGCGAACCGCCAGCAACTGCGCCAGTTTGGCTTGGAAAACCGGGTGGCCGAATTGAACCAGGCCGGGGTGCGTCTGGCACATGAAGCCATCACGGCATTTCAGGGGCTGGGCCATCAACCGGGCCCCTGCTTTGTGCTGGCCTCGATCGGGCCCACGGTCGAACCGCTGGAAACCGCATTTGACGTGGCCGAATGTTACCACGAGCAGCTGGATGCGATCGCGGCGGCCGGCGCCGATGCGTTGTTGTTGGAGACGTTTCACTCCCTGCCGCAATTGGAACTGTTGGTTGGATTGATCCATTCACGTCCGGGGATGCCGCCGATCATCGCGGAGATGAGTCTTCGCACGGACAAAGATGGCCGGACCCTGGTGCCCGAACCGGAACTGTTTGTGCGCCGCATGGCCGCCCTGGGGGTGCCCGTGGCGGGGGTCAATTGCTGTGCGCCTTGGGACGCCAATACCTTTTTGGATGCCGTCAAGGATCTCGAACCCGTGCGCAATGGGGCGCTGCAGATGGTGGTAATGCCCAACGCGGGAGGCTTTCAGCGCATCGACAACCGGCTCATGACCACGGTCAATCCAGAGGCGGCCGGCAAGATGGCGCGCAGTTTTTCCGATCGCGGCGTGCGGTTGCTGGGGGGCTGTTGCGAAATGCATCCGCCGCATATTGAGGAGATGCACAATTACCTGCAGTCGCGCACGGCCGACGAACGCACGCCGGCGGTGACGTTGACCACCACGCTGCCGCCGGTCGGTGACGCGGAGAAAAGCGGCAACGGCCTGCTTTCGCGCAAACTGAAGGCCGGTGAATTTGTCGTCAGCATGGAGGCCGTGCCCCCGCGGGGCACGGACGACCGGATCATCCAGCGCAAGGTTGATTTTGTGGCGGATCTCGCGGCTTCCGGTCTGGTGGATGCAGTTGATTTCACCGATGGCTCGCGCGGCATCCCCCTGATTCCGCCCGGCGATTTCATTCACTTGGTGCGCGGTCGCCTGGGCTGGACCGCGGCGACCGGGGACCCGATTGAGTTGATTCCGCACTTTACCGGGCGTGATCTCAATGTGATGGGCATCCAGGGCCGGCTGGTCAGCTACCATGCGAACCGGATCCACAATGTGCTGTTTATCACCGGGGACCCGCCAAAAATGTCGCCGACCTATCCGCGTTCGACCGCGGTGTTTGACTTGGATTCCGTCGCGATGATCCGGCTGACCCATGGTTGTCTGAATGCCGGGGTCGATTTCGGGGGCGTGCCCCTCGGCAAACAGGCCGACCCGCGCACGCATTTTACCCTGGGCAGTGGCGTGGAGTTGGAGGCACAGGACATGCCGCGGGAATTGTCCCGGCTGCAGCAGAAGATCGATCATGGCGTGGATTACATCATGACGCAGCCGGCCTTTCGTCCGGAACCCCTGGCGGTTTTGGAAAAATTTCGCGACAAGACGGCCTGCCTTATCGGGGTCATGGTCCTGTCGAATTACGATCATGCCCAACGCATGGCGCATGTGCCCGGGGTGGTGATACCCGACGCGCTGTTGCAGCGTTTTGCGGCATATCCCCAGTTGGCCGACCAGACCAAGCTCGGGCTCGACATAGCGACGGAACAGATCCGCGGACTGGTCCGCGAAGGTTGGGCGGGGGTTTACCTGATGGCCACCGCAGCCGGCAGCGGGGTGTTTGACGTGCTGCGCAACGGCTTGGGAAAATAAGCCCGATTTGGTTTTCGGACCGGACTTATCGAGACTCGCGCACTAGCCTGACGGGGGCCGTGCGCGGCATCGGCACGCTTCCCCTTCCAATGCCCCGCGCGCGGAGCGCACGGTCCCCTCAAAAGCGCGTCAGTTCATCATGCGAAGCTCAATCGTTCAGGCGGATTGACTTGGTTTCCTCCACGAGGGCGAGAATGTTGGCGAAGGGCACGTCGGGCTCGAGCACATGGGTGGGGGCAATCATCACCCGGGCCCCGTGGTCCCGATGCAGTGCGGCGATTTCGCGCACCCGGCGGCGCACATCATCCGGGGTGCCGAAGGGCATGGTGGTCTGGGTGCCGACCATGCCGCTGAGACCGAGCCGGGACGCGTGGCGCCGGGTGAGCTCGGCGGAATCCATGCATTCCGGTTGCACCGGGTTGAGAATGTCGACCCCGATCTCGATGAGTTCGGGCACGATGGGCATGATATTGCCGTCGGAATGATAGTGCACCCAGACCTTGCGGTCGCCGGAGGCTTCGCGGATGGCCGCGATGACCTTGGCCAGCCGGGGTTTGAGGTGCTGGCGCCACATGGGCACGGAAAGCAGCATCCCGGTTTGCATGCCCACGTCGTCGCCGAGGCCTATGATGTCAATGCCCGCCCGCGCGAAGGCCCGGCCCACGTTGCAGGAACGTTCGGTAAAGTAATCGAGCAACCAGTCGGCGATGCCGTTGTCCTCAGCCAAATCCTGAAACAGGTTGTCCATGCCCCGCGCATACCAGGAGACCTCGAAATTCGTGCATTCCATGCCCGCGAAGGCGACCTTGCCCCGGGTATGCACCTGTTGCATCCGCTTTTGGAGCGCGGCGTAGTGGCGGGGATCGGCGGTATCGGGCCAGGGCAGTTTGGCCAACTGGGCCACACTTGTGACCTTTTCCAACGGATGCAGCATCGTGCGAAAATGGTAGGCTTTTCCCGTGGTGCCGGCCGGCGGCTCCACATGCGCGATACAGAAGGGTCCGATCTCGGCGTTGGCCGGAAGCACGCAGCCCACTTCCGCCAGGGCTTCCCGCCAACGTTGCGGGTCCTCGTTGTAGCCGACCCACTCGAAGCCGAAGTCGGTCTCGAACGCCAACTCGGGACTGCGCACACCGGTGTGCTCCTCGATGAGATCCGCCACCGGGGGCGTGACCGGGACATTGAGCGGCAGCCATTGAGGGCGCCCCCCCGACATCATGGCGTGAAAATTATCGCGGGCATTCATCGGTGGAAGTGGGACGTCATGGCGGCAATGTGTTCCGGCGTGCAGCCACAGCACCCGCCGATGATCCTGGCACCGGCCGCGAGCAGGCGTGGCACCACGGCGGCAAATTCGAGTGCGGACTCGTCGTAACAGATCCGATCCCCCGCCAGGCGGGGAGATCCGGCATTGGGCTGCACGATCACGGGCAGGCCGTTCGCAGCGAGGACCAGCTCGGCCGTCAGCATAACGTAGTCATCGAGGGAAAGTTCCGTGCCGCAGTTGGCCCCCACGGCGTCAGCACCGGCGGCGATGACCGTGACGAGGGCCTCAGCGACGGTGGTCCCCATCATCGTGCGGTAACCGGCTTTGGTGCGTTGAAAGGTAAACGTGGCGATGACAAACTCCGCCCCGGCGCTCTTGCTGGCTTCCACCGCCAGTTCGGCCTCGGCGGAATCAGACATGGTTTCGATCAAGATGGCATCGGCTCCGCCGGCGAGCAGCGCTCTGGCCTGATGGTGGAATGCAGCTGAAACCTCGTCGGGCAGGGCATCGCCGAACGGCTCCAGCATACCCCCAAAGGGACCGATGTCGCCGAGCACCCAGGCCCGGTCGCCGGCCACCGCGCGGGCCAGTCGGGCTCCGGCCTGGTTGAGTTCATCGACCCGGGTGGCCGCGCCATGTCCCTCGAGCACATAGGAGGTGCCCCCAAACGTGTTGGTCGTGAGCAGGGTGGCACCGGCCGCCAAATAAGCGCGATGCACGGACTGCACCCGGTCAGGGTGCTCGACGTTCCACAATTCGCCGCCGGCACCGGGAGCCAGACCGAGTTGCTGCAACTGGGTGCCCATGGCCCCGTCGCCCAGCAACGGGTGTTGAGCGAGCGTTTCACGCAGTTTTTTAACGCGTGGGTTCACCGGGAGGCATCGTGCACGGCATCGAGAAACTCAATGGCGCGGTTCTGGTTTTGGAAGGGTTGGCTGACTGTGATCCACATGCCGTCCGGCCCCAATTCATGCAATACGGTGAGGGCATCGGCGGCATCCTCGGCTATGACTTGGATGGCTTTACCGGCGTGCCGGATCTTGCGGTAGGTCTCGAGCCAAAGTGCGGCGGGACCATGACCGGCCCCGTAGACCCATTGCACGGCATTGAGCCCCGGCAAGGTGAGCACGAGGTCGAGGTGATGCAGTGCCTGCGGGCCGTCGAGGTGGAAAATGCTGCGCTCCAAGGGGGCCATTTCCATCTCGAGGGTCGGGCGGATCAGGTCGGCCGCCACTTGTTTGGAAACCAGACACCAAAAATCGCAACTGGGCACATAGGCGGGACCGGTGTGCAGGTAGTTGCACCAGGTGGTGCTGGGCTGACCGAGGGCGGTCAGTCGATGATAAAACCGCCGGTAGGCCTCCACATAACCCCGGCTTGCATGCAGGCTGGCTTGGCGCACCAGTTCAGGTTCATCCAAAATATCCAGGCAGAGATCCTCGGGTCCGCGGAGGCCGGCCAGGATATCGAAACTGCCATGAAGATCGGGCAGGGCGATATGGAACCGGCTGCCGAAGCGGGTGGCGGCCCGGGTGATCATCGCGTCGATGGTCCGCCAGTAGACATTGTCGAAATCCGGCGGGGTGGTGATGAAACGCTCCCAGTCGGCGGTGGTGGCCACCGTGTGCTGGCACCAGCTGGTGTGTTCGCCGAACACCAGCTCGGCGCCGAACAGCGTGGAGACCAGATCGGGCCCGACGTTGGGCATCCAAGCGGGCACGGTGTCACCGAGTCGCGGACTGATCTCCATTTGCGCGAGGGCACTTTCCACCTGAAAATCCACATCCAGCCAGCGCTCCCGCAGGGTGGAGTGGGTGGAGTGGGGGGATTTGGGTGAGCGTTTACCTTCCACCCACAGGCTGACGGGTGGACGATCGAGCCGGCCACCGTCCCACCAGGCATCAAATCGCGCGCCGGCCGCCGCGTGATTGAAGTAGTGGTTGCGCGAATTCATGACGGGTCAAGCGCCGGCTTGGTTGAAGCCGGCAATGGCATCGACCATCGCCACGATGTTGGCGACGGGGGTGCGGGCCTGAATGTTGTGGATCGTGTTGAAGACGAAACCACCGTCCGGGGAAAAAATGCGGAGCCGCTCGGTGACTTCCGCCCGCACCTCGTCGGGCGTGCCGAAGGGCAGGGTGCGTTGGGTGTCAACGCCGCCGCCCCAGAACACGATGCGGTCGCCGAAATCCGCCTTGAGTTGGGCCGGTGCCATGCCGGTGGCGGAGCATTGCACGGGGTTGAGAATGTCAAAACCGACGTCGATGAACCGATCAATCAGCGGCCGCACGGCCCCGCAGGAATGCTTGAAGGTTTTCCAGCGGGTGTGACGGTGGATCCAATCATTGATGCGCCGGTAGTAGGGCGCGTAAAGCTCATCGAATGTGGCGGGGGAACAAAACTGGGAATTTTGCGTGCCGAAATCCGTGCCACAGATCATGAGCACATCGATGGTATCGCCGGCGATCGCCGCGAAGGTCTCCAGGTTTTGCAGGGCCACGG
This sequence comes from Cephaloticoccus sp., assembly GCA_021734075.1. GTDB lineage: Bacteria > Verrucomicrobiota > Verrucomicrobiia > Opitutales > Opitutaceae > Cephaloticoccus. The sequence goes on along the minus strand of JAIPJW010000081.1, from coordinate 5,498 downwards.
TGCATTGGTAGTCGAAAACCTGGTGCACATAGTCCTGTCGTTCGACGAGCGAGATATACCATTCGCCGACATCGCGGATGCCCTTCGGGTGCTTGAGAAAGGCCGCGGGCACCAGGGCGATATCGCCAAAGCCCGTGCCGCCAATGCCCCCCACCACCGCCCGGGTCTCGCCCTGCAACCGGGCGATTTCCAATCGCCAGTGCTCCAGATCGGCGGGACTGAGCGGTGTGAATTCCTCGCAGTTGTCGCGGGGGTCCAACTGGTCCTCATCGATCGGTTCCTGCCGCACGATGGCGTCGAAAAAATAACCGCTGGCCGGCATATGGCCACTGGCGGGGACGGATTTGTCGCCCTCGGGAAACAGGTAGACGTCACCGGACGGCTCCTCCCGCGGGTCGAAACCCGCCGGCACCAGGACCACTTGGCCCCAGGGGGCGCGCCATTCGTGCCAGCCCTCGTTGGCAAAGCCGAACATGGTGCCCCGGCCCATGGCCGCCACGCAGTCGGAACCGAGCATCACCGCCAGGTCGTCCTCAATTTCGCCCAGCATCTGAAACGGTTCCCACACTTTCACCGGATGGATGGGCAGGCCGAAGTGCAGACGCAGGGCGGCCACACAGCTCACATGCATGCCAGTCAATCCGGTGCCGCCGAAATCCACGGCCACCGGTCCGGCCTGGTGAGCGAGGGAGCGCCGGACTTTTTCGCGCGAGGTCATGACTGATTGGTCAGGCCGGGCCAGCCCGCGAGCCCGAACATCTTTTGCTTCAGGTCGAGATAATAGAGGTAGTCGTCCGGATCCACGTTGGGCGGGCAGCGGTGATCGCAGAAGGGAATGAAGCCGCCGCGGGCGACGTGCGGCGCGAGTGATTCCAGCAACTCACGAATCTCCGGGCGGTTCAGGCCCAGGATCATCTTGTCCACGCCACCCATGATGCGCAGTTCGGGACCCCACCTGTCCAGGGAGTCGCCCGGTGCGCCCGAGCCGTTGACCTCCCAGGGAAACATGGTGTTGATCCCGCCGGCCAGGAAGTGGGGGATGAGCGGGCGCACGTCGCCGTCGCAATCGATCCACGTGATGACCACGCCGTGGTCGCGAAGTTTTGCGGTGATGCGCTGGTAACGCGGCACAACCACATCGCGGAAAAAATTCAACGAAACCAGCGGGCCGGCGTTGTAACAGATGTCCTCCCAACCGGCTGCGAAGTCGAACGCCACGTGGGGCAGCACGGCATCAAGAAAGTCCTCGATCAGCACACAGTTGGTCTCGACCATGTCCTCAACCATTTCCGGGTAATCGTAGGTGGCATAGGCCAGGCCCTCGACGGTCAGCAGGTTGCGCACCTTGCCGATCATCGAACCAATGCCAACACCGAGGGGATAATCGCGGTCGGCGGGATGCTGGCGCTGAATGGCGGCAAGATCGGGTTTGCGATCGGGGTGTTGGCGGTCGAACCGTTCGGCCTTTACCCGCGCCCAGTCCCCGGGGGACTTGATGGTGGGTTCGATGTAATGGGGGATGGAGCTGTGCCCGGTGATCGGCTCCTCGGCGAGCAGGCCCTCGCTGTTGCGCAGGATGCGGGTGGTCGCCGTGCGGGACACCTCCTCCTCCTTGAAGTAGGGATGCATCCAGTGCGCGTTGACGGTGGGAGCCCGGTCGAAATTCAGGAAGACATCAGCGTCCTCGTTGTTGGTGATGCCATGATCGCGAAACAGGGCCCACTCCCGGAAATTATCGTCCCAATAACCGAACTCCATGTTGAAGCAGCGGTCCACCGGCTCGCGGTGCATTTGCCGGCGGAAGCGCTCGCGTTCCGTCATCGTGCCCGGCCATTTGGGAAGAAAAGGAATGATGGGTTTGGCGGTCATGAGAGATCAGTATTTGCCGTAGCGCTCGACGAAACCGATGATGGCGCGATAGGTGTCCCAACTTACTTGGGGCGGGACGGAATGGTCTGAATGGTAGACGTAACCGCGCGTGGCCATGCCCGCGGCGAACTTGGTGCGGATTTCCTCCTCGATCAGGTCGAGGTCGTTCGTGCCCATTTTCATTACATCGATGTTGCCGAACATCGCGAGGCGATCGCCGTGCGTCGGCGCGAATTCGCGGATGTCCATGCCGGCCTTGGCCTCGATGGGTTGCAGGCAGTCGAAACCGGCTTCAATGTAGAGATCGAGGACCCCGCTGACGCGCCCGTCCGTATGGTAAATCACCCGCATGTCGCGGGCGTGGGCCCAGTCCGCCATTTGCTTGTGGGCCGGCCAGACCAGATCACGATACATGGCGGGGGAACACATCGTTGCGTGGTTGTAGGCCATGTCGCCGTAGATCCAAAGACCGTCAGGTTGCACGCCGGCGGCCAGCAAGGCCTCGAAGGAACGCAGCACGATCTGCGTGTGCACGCGCACGATGTCCCGAATCCATTCGGGATCCTCAATCATGGCCATCAGGCAAATTTCATCGCCGATGAGTCGCCGCAGGGCCTCGAAACCCTCGACCCCGGTCAGATGGGTCCATTTGCCCAGCGCGCGACCTTCCTGCCAGCGCAACAGCGCTAGCTTGGGGTCGATCTGGTTGGGCGCGGCCAGCATGGCGGGCCGGTAGATTTTTTCCCACGCCTCCCGCGTGTCGCAGCCGAAGCTGATGTGCTCCGGTGTGCCTGAGCGGCCTTTCCAAAACCGGGCGACACCACCCCAGGCATCGCGCACGGTCTCAGTCTCAAAATCCTGGCTCAGGACGTCGCGCTGGCCGGGAAACGGAGCGGGCCAGGACCAGCACAAGGTTTGAAAATCCGCGCCGAGGAGGCGCAGGGCGTCGTAGTGGTCCCACTGCAGGCCCTCACGCTGCCAGCGGGCAACGGTCTCGGGCCAAAAGCTGTCCTGCCGCGGCACACGATCCTGATCCTGCCGTGCGAACATGCGGTTGACCCGTTCGCATCCGGTCATGGATTGGGTGATCATAGCGGTGCCTCATGGAAGCATGATGTCCGGGTGGGGTCAGGCGGCTTCGCCCACAAGTTTCTTGGCCACATCCACGGCGGTGCCGGCGTCAGCCGCATAACCATCGGCGCCGATGGCGTCGGCAAAAGCCTGGGTGATCGGCGCACCGCCGATCATGATCTTGGTGTTGGGCAAGCCGGCCTCCTTCAACAGGCGGACGGTTTCCTTCATGGCGGGCATGGTCGTGGTCAGCAGGGCGGAAAGGCCCACGATGTTGGCATTGTTTTCCTTGGCCGCCGCCACGTAACGCTCGGGGCTGACATTGGTGCCGAGGTCGATGACCGCAAAGCCAGCGCCGCGCCACATCATCGAAATAAGATTCTTGCCGATATCATGCAGGTCACCCTGCACGGTGCCGACCACCACGGTGTATTTGGGTTTGATGCCTGCGGCGGCCAACAGGGGCTCGAGCAGTTTCAGGGCCTCCTTCATGGCGCGAGCCGCGACGAGCATCTCGGGCACAAAGATTTCATTCTTCTTAAACTGCTCGCCGACGATGGCCATTCCGGGGACGAGACCCTGTTCGACAATCGAGGACGGGCTTTGGCCGGCATCGATGAGTTCCTGTGTGATCCGCACGGTGTCGACCCGCTTACCAGCGGCGACTGCGGTGGTTAGTTCGGAGAGCTGGGGCATGATGGCTATCTTCTAGCCCGAAAACTCAGCATAAGTAAATGCGAAGATCATCTTTTACCCGTTGTGCACAAAAAAAGTCCCAATAAATACATGGGTGTCATGTTGTCATGCGTGTTAGTCGTTGATTTACCTACACAAGGCGCGATGCATATGGCATCGGACTTTTAAACCCCATGGCCAAAACGTCCAATCTAACCGTAATCGCTTGTGGAGTGCTTGAACCAGAAATCAGGCATTTTACGCAACATGCCACGCATATCGTGGAAACGGTTTTTCTGCCCCTGGGGCTCCACGAGAACCCTGCCCGGTTGCAAATGGAGTTGCAGTCGGTAATCGACCGGGCTGAGGCCAATCCGGTGGTTGAAACCATCGTGCTGGTCTACGGGTTGTGCGGCCGGGGCGTGGAAAATCTCCGCCATGATCGTTGTCCCCTGGTGATTGCCCGGGCCCATGATTGCGTGACGTTATTCCTCGGCGACAAGGATCGTTTTGCGCGCTATCAAGCGGAGAATCCCGGCGCCTACTGGTATAACCCGGGTTGGATCCGGGGCAAGGCTTCGCCCGGGCCCGAGCGCGAGGCGCACTTGCGCAAGGAATACGCGGAAAAATTTGGCGAGGATGACGTGGAGTATCTGCTCGAGGTGGATCGCGGTTCACTCTCGCACTACACCCGGGCCACTTACGTCGGGCTGGGCTTGGGCGAACCGGAAAAGGAAGTGGAGTATACCAAGACCTGTGCCGCCTGCATGGGCTGGGGTTTTGACCGGATCCCGGGAGATCCGGCCCTGTTGCAGGCGCTGCTGACGGGGGATTGGGATGAAAAACGGTTTCTCATCGTGCCCCCGCATCATGTGATAAGATTGACCGGCGATGAGTCCATCATCCGGGCTGAACCGGAAGGGGAGACAAAATGAACGACCGCCTGGAATTGGATACGGCGGGAGGGAGGATCGAACTGGGTCTGATGCCCGCCGATCATGATCTGCCCCTGACAGAATTACTGGCTCACCGCGGGCATGGCCTCAACACCCGGTGTGGCGGCCGGGGTTTGTGTGGGGGTTGCGAAGTGGGACTGCAGGCCGGGGCACTGCAACAGCTGACAGGTGGCGCGGTGATCAACCCTGCGCCGGGTGAACGATTGCGCGCCTGCCAACTGCGACTCGCGCCGAGTGAACAGGTGCCGGTGGTGAGGGTGCCCGCCCGCTCGTTGCTCAAGCACGAACCCGCGGTGGTGGCGGAATTCAAGATCAACGTGCCCTGGGCGCACGACCCACTCGACTCAACCACCCGGATCGGCGCTGCCGTGGATATTGGCACGACCACCGTTGCGTTGATGTTGACCGAGTTGGCGACCGGCAAAGTGATCGCGGAGAGCTCGGCGTTCAACGCCCAGATCCGTTTTGGGGAGGACGTGCTCACGCGCATTCAACTGTGTTATCAAAACCCCCAGGGAGTGAAGGAACTGCAACTCGCCGTGACGGGGGAAACGATCCAGCCCCTGCTGGTCGAGGCCTGTGCGGAAGCAGGGGTCGGGCTGGAGGAAGTCGGAGTCATGACAGTGGCGGCCAACACCACCATGCAGCACTTGCTGGCCGGGGTGGATCCCAGTCCCTTGGGGGTGCATCCCTTCACGCCGGTTTTTCTCGAGCACCGGATCTTCGCCCCGGCCGATTTGGGACTCAGCTTTGGCACCAAGGAAACCAAAGTGCATCTCCTGCCGGGTCCGGCGGCGTATGTGGGTGCCGACCTTGCCGCGGGGATAGTGGCGACGGGAATGCTCTACGACAATGGACCGGTGGTGCTGGTGGATGTCGGCACCAATGGTGAAATCATCGCGAAAATCGGCGACCGCTTGATTGGTT
>JAIPJW010000080.1 GCA_021734075.1 Cephaloticoccus sp. | reverse complement strand
GGGCTTCAGGCTCACCTTCCGGCCGGGAGCACCGGTGGTGCATTGGGGTTCCGGAGCCGGCACCCGTGGCTTGGTCGTGGTCACCGAGACCGAGATTTTTGGCCGCAAACGCCAGCGCCGGCCGGCTGTCAACGTGCGGTCCGTGGCCCATCGGGCCCAGATCGACCAGCTGCTCGATTTTTCGGAGCTCGTCGAGGGCGACTTTGTGGTGCATCTGCAGCACGGCATCGCACACTTCCGGGGACTGTCGAAACTGGATACCGCCCAAGGCATCAAGGAGGTCATCTCGCTCGAGTTTGATGACCACGTGACCCTGCATGTGCCGTTGCAGGAATCACACCTGCTCAGCCGCTACGTCGGCCTGAGCAAGATACGTCCGCAACTCGGCCGCATTGGATCCGGGCGTTGGGAAAGGGCGCGCAAGGCCGCCGAGTCCGCCACCCTCGATCTGGCCGCGGAACTCCTGCGCATTCACGCGGCACGTGAGGCCCAACCCGGCTTTGCCTTTCCCGAGGACACGGCCTGGCAGAAGGAGTTCGAGGCCTCCTTCCCCTTCACCGAGACGCGCGACCAGTTGCGTGCCATCGCCGAGGCCAAGTCCGACATGGAGCGCACCCGCCCCATGGACCGGCTCATTTGCGGTGACGTGGGTTTCGGCAAGACGGAGGTCGCGATCCGCGCGGCCTTCAAAGCCGTCGCCGGGGGCAAGCAGGTTGCGATTCTCGTGCCCACCACGGTGCTGGCGCAACAGCACCTCAACACCTTCCGCGAACGCATGGCTGGCTACCCATTGGCCATCGAAATGGTGAGTCGGTTTCGCACCCGACAGGAACAGAAAAAAATCCTGACCGCCGTCGTCGCAGGTCAGGTCGACATCCTGATCGGCACGCACCGCCTGCTGCAAAAGGACGTGATCTTCAAGGAACTGGGACTGGTGATCGTCGACGAGGAGCAACGCTTTGGCGTGAAGCACAAGGAGCGCTTCAAGGCCATGCGCTCGACCATCGATGTGCTGTCCATGAGTGCGACGCCCATCCCCCGCACCCTTTACATGGCGCTCACCGGCGCCCGCGATCTGAGCGTCATCGAGACGGCCCCGTCCAACCGTCATCCCATCCAGACCATCGTCAAGACCTACGACGAAAAAATCGTCACCGATGCCATCAACCACGAGATCCGTCGCGGCGGACAGGTCTTTTACCTGCACAACCGGGTCCAGACCATCGACCTGGTGGCGGCCCGCCTCCGTGAGATGCTGCCCGACATCACCATTGGCGTGGGGCATGGCCAGATGCACGCCGATGATCTTGAACGTGAGATGACGGATTTCGTGGCTGGCAAACATCAGGTGCTGGTCTGCACCACCATTATCGAGAGCGGTCTAGATATCCCCAACTGCAACACAATCATTATCGAGGGGGCCGACCGCTTTGGTTTGTCGCAACTCTACCAACTGCGTGGCCGGGTCGGTCGTTTCAAGCACCAAGCCTATGCCTATTTGCTGTTGCACCGGCATATCCGGCTGCTCGACGTGGCCCGGCAACGCCTGACGGCCATGCGGCAACACACCCAACTCGGTGCCGGGTTTCGTATTGCGATGCGCGATCTTGAGCTGCGAGGCGCCGGCAATCTGCTCGGTTCGCAGCAAAGCGGCCACATCGTTGGCGTGGGCTTCGAGCTGTATTGCCAATTGTTGCGTCAATCGGTGGCCCGCTTGAAGGGCGAAAAACAAGCCGCCACCATCCGCGCTGCCGTCAAACTGGACTTTGTATTCATCGGTGAAGGCGATCCGGACCACGGCGCCAGGCGCCGCTACGAGGACAGTTATACCGCCATCAAGGCCGACGAGGACTCGGCCACTGCGGCCATTGCCCGAATCCAGGCTAGGATTCCGTCGACTTACATCAGTGAAACCCGATTGCGCATCGACTTTTACCGTCGGCTGGCCCTGGCGGAGTCAACCGGGCGGATCAATGAGATCGCCGCAGAACTGACCGATCGCTTCGGCCCTTACGGCCCGGAGGTCAAGGCCTTGCTGATAATCACCGAAATTCGGGTTGGAGCGGAACAAAAAGGGCTGCTTTCCGTCGAAACTGAGTCAAATCGTCTAAAGTGCCTGCGTAATAGCGGCAATCGGGATGACTGGATCCAAGTCGGCACCCGGTTTCCAAGGTTGACCGCCCCCAAGCCACTTCTACGGTTACGCGAGATCATCTCCTTTTTAATCAACCTGCCCAATCCATGACGTTCAGTCGTTGCGTAATCGCCCTGGCCCTTTTCGGAGCTTCACTCTCCGCCCGGGCCCAAACCCCCACTCCCGCCGATGACGGGCTAAATTTACGTTTCGCCAACGGTATTGCCGCGGTGGTGGAGGACAAGATCATCACCGTCGATGACATCCGCCGCGAAATCGCCGCCTTCGTGCCCCAGCTGCAACGCGAGGCCAGGAACGAGGCCGACTTCAACAAGCGCCTCGAGCAATTGCAGGACAGTGTGATTCAGGACCTCATCGACCGGGTGCTCATCATCAAGGAATTCCGCAAGGATGAGAAAAAGCAAATCCCCCAGGGATTTGTGGACCGGCGCATCGCCGACATCCAGGCCGAGCAATTCGAGAACGACCGCTCCAAATTTCTCGCCTACCTGCGTTCCCGTGGAACCACCCTGCGGGACTACCGCAAGGAAGTGGAGGACGACATCATCTACAGCTACATGCGTCAACAACAGCGCAAGTCCCAGAGCATTGTCAGCCCCGTGCGCATCGAAACCTTTTACAATGAAAACAAGGATCGGTTTTACCAGGAGGACAAAGTCCATCTGCGCCTGATCCAATTGAACCGCAACAGTGGCGAGACCGACCTGCAGCTTTACACCCGCGCCATGGAAATCAAAAACCGGCATGACAACGGGGAGAACTTTGAGGACCTGGCCCGTGAATACAGTCAGGATTCACGCCGCACCAAGGGCGGGGACTGGGGCTGGCAAAATCGCTCCGACCTCAAGAAGGAATTCAGCGAACCACTCTTTGAATTGAAGAAAGGTGAAGTCAGCCTGCCCGTGGTCACTCCGGAAGGCTGTTTCGTGCTGTTTGCCGAGGACCGCAAGTATGCCGGCGTCCAACCCATCGATGAAGTGCGCGACGACATCGAGCGCATCCTCATTCAACAAATGGGCAAGCAAAGTGAGGAACGCTGGCTCGAGCGCCTACGTCGCAACGGTTACGTGAAGCACTACTGAAGTCCCCATTGGGTCTATTGACTCACCTATCGGCGGGGTTGCCAACCCCGCCTTTTCTGTGCCCTAGATTTCAGAATTCCAAGAGGTCAAACCTCCCCACCCGATGCGGTCCAACCTCTGGATCGGCCCTCCCTTACCCTGTGTTCCTGGTTTCCCTATCTGGTAAAAATTGTGCGGCACCGGCTTGATCCTGGGAAGACCAACACCCTACCAAAATTGGGACTCGGGCTGGTTTGTAACTGCTGGAGCCCTAATCGTGGCTGACGATAAGGTTGCACTGGAAATGAATGCTCGAAGTTTCGAACAGACGACCGGACCATTTCACCCCGATTTCATCAAGGGTTCATCATCTCTTCATACGTCGCTCCGAGACTAAACCGCATGCAAAACAAAAGCATCATCCGTATTGTCGTGGGAACCGCACTCATCCTGTTGGTGCCGCTTGTGGCCATGCAGTTCACCGACGAAGTCGTCTGGACCCCCGCTGATTTTGTCACCGCCGGGATACTCCTGGCCGGCTCAGGCTTCGCGTTTGCGCTGGCCGCCAAAAATGCGAATAGACTCGCGCATAAGGCTGCGGTCGGCCTGGCCGTCGCAGGTGCGCTCCTCCTGGTCTGGGTCAATCTGGCGGTCGGCGTGATCGGCACCGAGCACAACCCGGCCAATATGATCTATGTCGGGGTGCTCGCCGTCGGCCTGACCGGTGCCCTGATTGCGCGTTTCCAGCCTCCGGGCATGGCTCGGACACTGTATGCAACAGCACTGGCCCAAGCACTGGTCCTCGCAATCGCACTTTTCTATTGGCCGCGCGAGGTAACGTGGACGGTGGGCGGAGCAAATGTGTTCTTCATCGTGCTGTTTGTCAGCTCGGGTTTGCTGTTCCGTCGGGCAGGGCAAACCACGCGGGGCGCGAACCAGAAACTTGGCTGACCGGGAAAATTCAAGCCCAAGTCATTGGCTCCTCCCGCCGGATGGACTGGCGCCATTTCAAACTATCATGAATGGCGCGTTGTCATGTCGACCGCGTGGAGGTCAAACGATCGCCGGACCTCATCCCCGGGGTCGCCCAATCGGTTCCATGGGAACCTTCACATTCGGGCAGGCGTCAACCCATTGACCCTGCGGGCGGGCCCACTCCACGGCGTTGGCAATCACCCGCTGGACATTTTTGTCGTGGTAGGTCGGGTAAGTTTCATGCCCGGGTCGGAAGTAGAAAATTCGGCCGTTCCCACGATGCCAGCAACAGCCGCTGCGAAACACCTCTCCACCCTCAAACCAGGAGATGAATACCTGTTCGTCAGGCGACGGAATCCCAAAGGGTTCCCCATACATTTCCTCCCGGGGGAGCTCAAAGCAGCGGTCGATCCCCCGGGCGATGGGATGTCCCGGATTGCAGACCCAGAGCCGTTCACGTTCATCAGCCTCGCGCCACGTCAGGGAACAGGAGGTGCCGAGCAATCGCTTGAAAACCTTGGAGTAGTGCCCCGAGTGCAGCACGATCAAGCCCATGCCCTCGAGCACGCGCTTTTGCACCCGGTCGACAACACAGTCCTCAACCTTGTCGTGCGCCATGTGACCCCACCAGATCAGGACATCAGTTTGCGCAAGTCGCTCCGCGGTCAGACCATGGTCGGGCTCCTGCAGCGTGGCGGTGCCCACCTCGGCTGCGGGCAATAGTTTTTTCACGCCACCTGCGATGGCCTGATGCATGCCATCTGGGTAAATCGCCCCCACCTTGGGGTTCTTGTGCTCGTGAACATTCTCGCCCCAGACAACAACACGTATTGGATTCATGGTGCAGAGAGGGTTTGCAGGAATGCCCCGGAAGGGCCAGAAACAAAATCATCATGACACAACCGGTCGTCTACCCCGAAAACCGCCTGCGCGGGACTGCCGTGGGCGAACGACCGCAGGAAAGACTGGAACAACTCGGACCCCGGGCGCTCAGTGACACCGAACTGCTGGCCATGCTCCTGCGCAGCGGCACCAAGGGCATGGATGTGCTCTCGCTCTCCAGCCGCCTGATCCAGGATGCCGGTTCGCTGGCCGGGTTGATCGGCTGGCAGGTAAGCGACTTTCGCCGCTTCAAGGGCATTGGCCGAATCAAGGCACTGCAATTGGTCACGGTGATGGAAATCGCCCGCCGGGTGTTGCTGCTGCCCAAAGGCGAGGCTCCCTTGCTAAATCGGGCCGATCTGGTCGCTGAATACCTGCGGCCGATCGCCCAGGGTCTGGCTGTGGAAAAATTCTGGGTGTTGTGCCTCAACCGCAAGAACCGCCTCATCAAATGCCGGGAGGTGACCTCCGGCACAGCTACTGCAGCTCTGGCCCACCCCCGGGAGGTTTTCCGGGAAGCCATGCGGGAAGGGGCCGCCGCCGTCATCTGCGCCCATAATCATCCCTCGGGCGATCCCAGCCCCAGTGCGGCGGACATCCAAGTTACCCGGCAACTGCGGGATGCAGCGCGAATCGTTGACATCGAATTGGTTGACCATGTGATCGTTGGCCGGGCCTCGGCCGATTCCACGGGTCGGGGCTTCCATAGTTTTCGCGAAGCAGGTTTGATTTAAACGAGAACCCTAGACAAGATGCTCAAATCATTCATTCTGAGACCCATCTAAATGCCATCGTCTGATCTAAATTCCCGACTGAGCCGCCCCGTAGTCGAACAATTGCAAAAAACGCAGATCTACCGTGACTACGAGAAGGCGTTTCGCGAAACCACGGGTTTACCCATCAATTTGCGTGCTATTGGTTCCTTTAACCTGCCTCATCACGGTGATCCCAAGGAAAACCCTTTTTGCGTTTTGATGGCGCGTAGCAACCAAACCTGCTCGGCTTGTTTGCAGCTGCAGCAGAAGGTGGAGACCGAGGCAAAACTGGAACCCAAGACCCTCAAATGTTTTGCCGGACTGTGCGATTCGGCCGTGCCGGTTCGGGTGGGTGAAAACCTCGTCGCTTTTCTGCAGACCGGCCAGATTTTGCTGCATCAACCCACTAAAAAGGAATTCACCAAAACCACCCGGCAGATTCTCAAGTGGGGCACGGAAGTGGACCTGAAAAGATTGGAAGAGGCCTACTTCCAGACCCGCGTCCTCACAAAAAAGCAGTATGAATCCATTGTGCGGTTGCTCACGATCTTCGCCCAACATTTATCCACGCTCAGCACACAACTCATTGCCAAGGGTGAACAGTCCGACTCACCCGCCGTGACCAAGGCCCGCGTGTTCATCACCGAGCATCAGGACGAGGATATTTCGCTCAACCAGGTCGCCAAGGCCGTGAACATGAGCTCATTCTACTTTTGCAAGTCGTTCAAAAAGTCGACCGGTCTGACCTTCACCGATTATGTCGCCCGGGTGCGGATCGAAAAAGTGAAAAATCTCCTGCTCAACCCGCACAAGCGCATCAGTGAGGCCGCATTTGAAACCGGTTTTCAATCCCTCTCACAATTTAACCGGGTTTTTCGCAAGATCACCGGTGAAGCGCCCACCGCATATCGGGCTAAGATGCACGCGACGACGACGCACTGAAACCGATGACACACTGACCAAAGCACAATTGGCCTGCTTGCGGCAACAGGCGCCGCACAGACTCTCAACCTCCCGGTGCGCCAGACCGTGCCATGCCGTGGCGAAGGCCGTGGATTCCACCGGGCTCAAATCTGAAAATATCGCACTCAAGGCCGCATCGCCGGTGATGAAATAGTCCAGCAAAGGATTCAAACCACATTGGCACACCTTGCGGAGTTTGCGTTCCAAACTGTATTTCCCCAAGGCGGCTCCCTCGGTTTTGGTCCGGTCCAGAATCACAGTCAATTGCCCGAGGGTTTCATCCATGCGATGCACCAGGATATCCGGATCAGCCAATGCACTCCTGGGGGGCTTGGCACGCAGACGCTGCACCCAATCATCCTTGATACGGTGACTGCGGTCATGCAGCAGTTTGGTTAACTGAGCCGACATGGTGTCACCTTATACTTCCAGGCCTATTATCGCTCCGCGTGGATTGCCCAAGCGTATGCATATCTTGGCAGACTGAAAAAGTCGCTCAGGACAATATATGCGCAGTCACAGCCAAACTGCGCGGAGCAAGGGCCCGGGTTTGAACCTATGATGCGCCGCACTCACAGGGATTCCTGCCATGCACATGCTTCACCGAAATAAGAATGACCGACCGGGATTGAAATCCTGTTCCGGGACCGTCAACTTGACCTCGCCGGGACATGACGTGCAGGACGTGCCGCTCACACCGTAAATCAATTCACGAACATCAACCGTCAAACCTCCTCAACATGTCCGTCATTCCACTCACGCTCACGATCAGTCTTTGTCTGGTCTTCACTTTCATCATCTTTTTTGTCTGCGAGACTTCGCGGCGGCGCTATTCCAGCGCGGAACGCAACGCATTGATGCCTCTCGCCGAGGAGATTCCCCATGTGGTCGGACGGTCCTCCGAAGAGGCCGACCAGGAATGCGGTTGCCGCTCGGGGGAAAGGTCGCCCTGTTCAGGGTGTGCAAAACAGTCTTGATTCGCCAAGTGCTGTTGCGTCCAGTTCATCAAACCCGCATTCATGAGTGATTCCAAAGTAACCATCGAGTTTAACGACAAGATCGTCCGACAATTCCTGCTCGCCACCGTCATCTGGGGCGCCGTGGGCATGCTCGTCGGCGTCACCATCGCCTCCCAGCTCAATTTCTGGCGACTGAACTTTGACCTGCCGTGGCTCACGTTTGGCCGGTTGCGGCCGCTGCACACCAACGCCGTCATCTTTGCCTTTGTCGGCAACATGATGTTCGCGGGTATATATTACTCGACGCAACGCCTGGTGAAGGCCCGGCTCGCGAGCAATTTTCTGTCCAGCCTGCATTTCTGGGGCTGGCAACTCATCATCGTGGCGGCGGCCATCACCCTGCCCCTGGGTTTTTCCCGCGGCAAGGAATACGCCGAGTTGATCTGGCCCATCAACATCGCAGTGGCGTTCATCTGGGTCGTCTTCGCGGTCAATTTTTTCTGGACGCTGGCAAGGCGCAATGAACGGGCGCTCTATGTGGCGATCTGGTTCTACATCGCGACCATTATCACGGTGGCGATGCTCTACATCGTCAATCACCTCTCGATTCCGACCAGCATACTGCACAGTTATCCCGTGTTCGGCGGCGTGCAGGATGGCCTCGTGCAATGGTGGTATGGCCACAACGCCGTCGCCTTCTTCCTGACCACGCCGATCCTCGGCATCATGTATTACTTCATGCCAAAGGCGGCGGAGCGACCGGTGTATTCATATCGGTTGTCGGTGGTCCACTTCTGGTCCCTGGTCTTCATATACATCTGGGCCGGACCTCACCATTTGCTCAACACCGCCCTGCCGAATTGGCTGCAGATCATGGGTATGACTTTCTCCCTGATGTTGTGGGCCCCCTCCTGGGGTGGCATGCTCAACGGTTTGCTGACGCTGCGCGGTGCCTGGCATAAACTCCGCACGGAGCCGGTGATCAAGTTTTTCGTGGCGGGCATCACCTTCTATGGCATGGCCACCTTCGAAGGCCCCCTGTTGTCGATCAAGTCCGTAAATGCACTGGGCCATTACACCGATTGGATCATCGGTCACGTGCACGCCGGTGCGCTTGGCTGGAATGGATTCATGGCTGCGGGCATGATCTACTGGTTGCTCCCCCGCCTGTGGAACAAGCCGCTTTACTCCACGTCCCTGGCCAACCTGCATTTCTGGACCGGTCTGGTCGGCATTTTGCTCTACGTCTCGGCGATGTGGACCAGCGGTATCATGCAGGGCTTGATGCTCAACGCGACAACCGAGGGCGGCACGATCCTCGCCTACCCCAATTTTCTCGATACTCTCAACGCGATCCGACCCCTCATGTTGATGCGGGTAATCGGCGGCGGTCTCTATCTGGTCGGTTGGCTCGTGCTGGCCTATAATTTCTGGCAAACCGTCCGGGGTGCCCAAACGGTCAACGGCACCATCGAGGTCTATGTGGAAAAGCCCGCACCCGCCACCCGCATGGGTCTCATGGGCACCTTCGGCAACGCTCCGGTCCTGCTTTCCGTGTTCCTTGTCGGCTTTTCCACCATGTGGATGCTGGGGCACAATCTGGTCAGCGCCGTGGGTCTCGCCGGTGCCTTGGTCACTGTGGTGGCCGGGTATGCCCTGCTCTATTCCCGCGGCAAACACTGGCAGGATTGGTATGAGAAACTACTGCTCAATGCTCTGCCCTTTTCGCTGCTGGTCTTTATCTCGGTGGCCGCAGGCGGCCTGATCCAAATCATCCCCACCGTGCTCGTGAGCAAGGCCGCCAATGTGGAGGACCGCCTCCAGATTCCCTATACTCCGCTGGAACTCGCAGGTCGCGACATCTATGTGAGCGAAGGCTGTTACAATTGCCATTCGCAGATGATCCGCACCCTGGTGCCGGATGTGCTGCGCTACGGTGATTATTCCCGGTTGGGTGAATCGATCTACGATCACCCCTACCAGTGGGGCTCAAAGCGCACCGGACCCGATCTGGCCCGCGTGGGCGGCAAATATCCCGACATCTGGCATTTCCGTCACATGGAAAACCCACGCAGCATCTCGGTCGGATCCAACATGCCCAACTACCCGTGGCTGTTCACCACCAACACCGATGTGGCGGCCCTCCCCGGCAAGATCAACGTGCAGCGTGTGCTCGGGGTGCCCTATGGCCCTCTCTCCGCGCAGCAAATCTTTGACGATGTGGCTGAACAAGCAAAGGGCATCGCCAAGGGCCTGCGTGACTCCGGCGCCTACGTGGAACCGGAAAAGGAAATCGTGGCCCTGATCGCCTATCTGCAAAAACTCGGGCATTACGCTCCAGTCACGGCCAAGCCCGTCACCAGCAACTAATCCAAGCCATGTTCAAACGCCTCGTCTTCGAAGACTACGCCGTCATCTGCACCGTCATTGCCTTCTTCGTGGCGGTGACCGTTTATGTCGCCACGGTCTGGCGCGCCTGTCGCATGCCGCCGACCCAGGTGGATCGCTTCGCCCAACTGCCCTTTGATTCGGCTCCTACCCGCCATGACAAACGCGCCTAAATTCGATCCCTCTGAGGAGGCCATCCGCGAACACAGCTTCGATGGCATTCAGGAATACGACAAACGCCTGCCCAACTGGTGGCTGCTGACCTTTTATGGCGCCATCGTGTTTTGGGTTGGTTACTGGTTCTACACG
Source organism: Cephaloticoccus sp. (assembly GCA_021734075.1). Lineage (GTDB taxonomy): Bacteria > Verrucomicrobiota > Verrucomicrobiia > Opitutales > Opitutaceae > Cephaloticoccus. The sequence goes on along the minus strand of JAIPJW010000080.1, from coordinate 5,269 downwards.
CAGGATTCAAATCTGGCCACTTCGGACACCGCCGCCCTCAATCAGGAACTGGCCCGGATCGAAGCCGTGAACCTCGCATCCTCGGCGTCCCAATTGGACGACGGCAAACTTTGGCAGATGAGCCGCAATGCCGTGTTCGTCGATGCCGGGCGCCAGACCTTTCAGGCCACCTGTGTCAGCTGCCATCAGGCGAGTCTCAAGGGTGTGGATGATGGCGGCATCGGCGCCAACCTGGTCGACAATACCTGGATCCACGGTGGCAATCCCACCGACATCATCGCGGTGGTCAACAAGGGCGTGCTCGAAAAAGGCATGCCGGCGTGGGGCCCGGTGATCGGACCGAAAAAAACCGCTGAAGTTGTAGCCTTCATTCTCAGTCATCATGCTGAACCAAAGCAATAGCGCTCAATGTCAGCCCATCGTCCGTCTCTCGATTCCGTCACGACCATAGGTCAGGATGGTTCGCGCTCCTTCGTTTATCCAGCGGATGTCTCCGGGAGGTTCACACTCGTTCGCAATGTCTCGGCGGTGGTATTGCTCGTTATCTATCTGTCGCTGCCCTGGATCAAGATCGGTGGTTTTCCGGCGGTCTTTCTCGATGTAGCAAGCCGGCACTTCCACCTCTTTGGTTGGACCTTTGCCGCGCAGGATATGTGGCTGACATTTTTCCTGATCTCGGGCCTGGGATTTTCGCTGTTCTTCGTCACCGCACTCCTGGGCCGGATCTGGTGCGGCTGGGCCTGCCCCCAGACCGTTTTCCTCGATCACATCTATCGGCGGATCGAACGCTGGATTGAAGGTGACGCCATCAAGCGCAGGGCCTTGGCCGCCGGACCCATGACCGGACTGAAGATAGCGAAGCTCACCCTCAAGCACGCCCTCTACATCCTGGTCTCACTGGCCATCACCCATCTCTTTTTGGCCTACTTTATTTCGATCCAGGAACTCTGGACCATCATGCAGGAACAACCCGGCGAAAACTGGAGTGCGTTTGTCTTCGTCTTTCTTGCCGCCGGCATTCTCTACTTCAATTTCGCCTGGTTCCGGGAGCAACTTTGCATCGTGATCTGCCCCTACGGGCGGTTGCAATCCGCCCTGATTGACGAACACACCCTGGTTATTGGTTACGATGCCAAGCGCGGCGAGCCCAGGGGCAAACTCGGCACGTCAGGTGCGGGTGATTGTGTGGCCTGCAACCGATGCGTGCAGGTTTGTCCCACCGCTATCGACATCCGCCAGGGCCTGCAGATGGAATGCATCGGCTGCACCGCCTGCATTGATGCCTGCGATGATGTGATGACTCGGGTCCACAAGCCCAAGGGGCTCATCCGCTACGATTCCCAGAATCGCTTTGCCGGTCGGGTTACGAAGTGGATCCGTCCACGCACCCTGCTTTATGGCGTGTTGCTTCTCGTGGGCATGGCGGTGGCGGGTTGGGCCCTTTCCACCCTCAAGCCGGTCAACGTCAGTATCACCCGCATCACCGGAGCACCTTACATCGTGACCCCGGATGCCGTTCGCAATCAGTTCCTGGTGCGCATGATCAACAAGCAGGCCGTGCCGCTCAGCTTTACGAACGAAATTGTGACTGCGGTGCAGGTCCATCGCACCGGACTGACCGAGGCGGTCACCGTTGCTCCCCTCGGCGAGGAAGTCCGGCCGCTGGTGCTGGTTGTGCCCCGTGACCAATATGCAGGTCCCTTCAAGTTCACCCTCGTGACCAGCGACACCACCGGATCCTTTACCATCCGGCGGGAGGTGGAATTTCTTGGACCCGACGTGAAATTGCTCCGGGAGGACGAGGAGGAGGCCAGGCACGAGCGGCATGACAAACACTAAAAAGAGTCGCCTGTGGCTCTGGATCGTGGCCGCTTTCGCTTTGCAGCTGGCGGTCTGGACGCTATGGCTGGTGTTGGCCTCAAAAAACAAGGTTGAGGAAGTGCCCCTGGTCACTCGCACCAAGGTCAATTGAAATGGAATTTGCCGCCATCAACTCACCCACAGCCGCCTTTGTCGCCGGTCTGGTCACCAGCCTGCATTGTGCCGGCATGTGCGGTCCCTTGGCGTGCACCCTCATGCCAGTCAAGGGCGACCGGACGGATGCCCATTTGATCAGCAGTGTCTATCACCTGACCCGCTTGACCAGCTATGCCCTGCTGGGCGGTTTGGCGGGCGGACTGGGTCGGCTGCCGCTGCAGTGGTTGAACAGTGATTTTTTACGCTGGTTGCCATGGGTCCTCGTCGTATTTTTTCTCGGTCTGGCGCTGCGCTGGGACCGTTATCTGCCCAAATTCGCCTTTCTCTCACGTCTCATGTTGCGCGTAAACCCTTGGCTGCGCTCACGCTCCAAAATTCAATCTGCCGCGGCCCTGGGCTTCGCGACCCCGCTGCTCCCCTGCGGCCCGTTGTATTTCCTGATCGGCCTTGCTTTGCTCTCCGGCTCGGCCCTCCGCGGTGTTGAATTCATGCTGGCTTTCGGCCTGGGCACTGTCCCGTTGCTCTGGCTGGCCCAATCCCAGTTTCACTGGCTCCGCAACCGCCTTTCGCCCCTCTGGCTTGATCGCGCCCGGATCACCCTCGCCCTGACCACTGCCCTCATCATCGGCTGGCGTTTGCGGGGCACACTGGGTTTCGCCGGTCCGGATGTAAACAATCTGGTGTGCTTCTGATGGCCAAGCACCCGGCAACTGCCACCGGGGTCCCGCCCCGGAAGACCCTTAACTGCCGGCACTGCGGATCTCCCCTCAACGACGCGGCCATGCTCAGTTCGGGGTTTTGCTGCTCCGGTTGTGCCTACGTCTACCGCATCGTGCATGAGCACGGGTTGGACGGCTACTACCGCATCAAGGATGACATTACTCCGCCCGTGGATACGGCCGTCTTTCACGTGCGTGATTTCAGTTGGCTCAAGGACCTGCAGCAGACCGCTGAAACCCAGGCTGGCGAAGGCACGCCGGTGGCGGTGTTGGGACTGCAAGGCATCTCCTGTGCGGGCTGCGTCTGGTTGATCGAGCGTTTCTATCAACAATTGCCGGGTGCCCGCCAAATCAATGTTAACGCCCAGTTGGGTGAAATGGAACTGCGTTGGACCAAAGGTGAGTTTTCCCTCGAAGATTTCGCCCGCAAGCTGCATGCCTTCAACTATCTGGTGGGTCCGCATGATGCGGAAGCCGCAGAACCGGAAAGCCGGGGCTTGGTCCGGCGCATCGGGCTGTGCTCGGCCTTCGCCCTCAATGTGATGCTGTTCACCCTGCCAACCTATTTTGGCATGGAGTCAAATTTCGCCTATGCCCGCATTTTCGGCACCTTATCCCTGGTTTTTGGCACCCTGAGTCTTTTTGCCGGCGGGGGTTATTTTTTCCAACGGGCCTGGCAGGGTTTGCGGGTTGGCCTGTTGCACATCGATCTGCCTATTTCGCTGGGAATCCTCGGCGCTTATCTGGGTTCTCTTTACGGCTGGTTTTCCGGTCATGAGGCCTATGTTTATTTTGATTTTGTGAGTGGCTTCGTCGTGCTGATGTTGGTGGGCCGCTGGGCCCAGGTCGTCGCCGTGGAACGCAACCGCCGGCGTCTGCTGGCCCAACAACCACGACCGCAAAACGTGTCGGTGGTCCAGAGCGACGGCACCCTTCTGGCTGTGGCGCCCGATGCCCTCGTCATCGGTCAGACTTTTGTGATTCGTCCGGGGCAAATCATCCCGGTGGAGGCAAAACTCAGTCTGGCCGACGCCACTTTCTCCCTGGCCTCGATCAGCGGCGAGGCGACGCCCCGCATTTATCAACCCGGGCAGCGCGTGCCCGCGGGAGCCGTGAACATCGGTCGGGCAGAGGTGCGCCTGATCGCGCAGCAGGTATGGGCTGATTCCCTGTTGGCGCAACTCACGCGCCCCCGGGAGCAAGCCGGATCCCGCCACGTTTTTCTCGACCGTATCATCCAGGGTTACCTGATTGGCATTCTGCTCATCGCCGCCGGCGCGGGACTGGGTTGGGGCATGCTTACCGGTGATTTTTTACGCACCGGTGCGATTGTAACGGCCATCCTGGTCGTCTCCTGTCCCTGTGCCATCGGGTTGGCCTTCCCCCTGGCCGAGGAAATGGCCTCGGTGGCCTTGCGAAGGCGCGGGGTTTACGTGCGCGAATCCGGGCTCTGGGCCAAGCTCGGACGGGTGCGCCAGCTCATCTTTGATAAAACCGGCACCCTGACCCTGGAAACGCCCGTGCTGGCCAATCCGGAGTCGCTTACCATACTCTCACCGGAGGCCCGCCAGGCCCTTTTTACCCTGGTGCGGGACACCGCGCATCCCATCAGCCAATGTTTGTTTGAAAACCTGCTCGCGGCCGGACCGACCCCGCAAACCTTGCCCGGGCAAGTCCGTGAAACCGTTGGTCAAGGCATAGAACTTGGTCCTTGGTCTCTGGGCCGATCCGGGTGGAAATGCGCCCTCTCCCCCGAACCGGGCACAGTGCTGGTCCACGAAGGCTCTGTCGTCGCCCGCTTTGAAATCCATGATACCGTGAGACCCGATGTGACTGCTGAATTGGCCGCTCTGGCAGCGCGTGGACTCAGTCTGCACATTTTGAGCGGGGACCAGGGGGAGAAGGTCCAGGCGTTGGTTCAATCACTGGGTTTGCCCGCCCTCCACGGTCACGGGGGCATGACCCCACAGGACAAGGCTGATTGGCTCAAGCAGGCGGATCAAAGGGACACCCTCATGCTCGGAGACGGGGCCAATGACAGTCTGGCCTTCGATAGCGCCTTTTGCCGGGGCACTCCGGTGATCCATCGGGGCATTCTTGAACAAAAAGCCGACTTTTATTACCTCGGCCAAGGCATCGGAGGCATTCGGGCACTGTTTGAGATCAATGCCATCCGCCGGCGGACCGAATTCGCCATTCTCGTGTTTTCCGTCCTCTACAACCTGATTGCAGTGGGACTGGCTGTGGCCGGACTGATCAATCCCCTGGTCGCCGCTGTTCTGATGCCGGCCAATTCCTTGCTGACGCTGGCCGTGGTCACAATCGGTATGAAACCGGCCTTTGTCCGTCCGTGGCACAAAAAAACCCCGCTTGCAGGGCAAGGGGGCTTTAAAGTGGTGGTAGGACCTGGATTCGAACCAGGGAAGGCGTAAGCCAGGAGATTTACAGTCTCCCCTCGTTGGCCACTTGAGTATCCTACCAAACGAAGGGGCGGAAATTCGCGACTCAGCGCGTTAAGTTCAAGGTTTTTTTCGCATGGAGTTGTCTCCCGCCGGTCAGTGGCCTATTCAAGT
>JAIPJW010000079.1 GCA_021734075.1 Cephaloticoccus sp. | reverse complement strand
CGAAAACTTCTTTGGTCGGATCAAAGCCCAACGCCGCATCAGCACCCGATACGACAAACTCGCTCACACCTTCTTGGGCTTTGTTCAACTTGCCGCCATCATCGATTGGCTCTTTCATCGATTTTGAAAACACACCCTAGTTTTGGGACCGGTAAGCCGGATTCTGTTCCACGCCTTGCGGCGCTTCGACTGTCATTTCTCTCAACGCCCTGCTTGCGCAGGGCTTGTCACGCCGTAGCTCCACTCGCGTGGAGCGCAGGCGGATGCGGCATACCCGAGACTATTGGACGGGCCGCCCAGTCTCCTATTTTGCCTTGCACCGGAAGGGGTTTTTCCTGCCGCCACGCTTGCGCGTGACGCGGTGGGCTCTTACCCCACCTTTTCACCCTTACCCTGCGAAGCTCGGCTTTCACCGAACGAAGCAGGGCGGTATATTCTCTGTGACACTATCCGTCACGGCGCCTTGAAACGCCGTGCCCGCACTTGGTTGCCCTCGTGCGGCATCCTGCCCGATGGTGTCCGGACTTTCCTCTCCAAACTCTGGCCGGCGCGGCATTACCCGCGCCTTGGGATCAAAGAACTCGGAGCGACAGTCAGGCCCCAAAACTAGGATTCCCAGTAAACCAAGCGGCCGCACTGGTCGCAAGTCGCGAGTTCAGTTTCGAGGGATTTGCCCCGAGCGGCGGACTCCACCTCGGAGGACACCTTCAAGTGACATCCACTGCACTTGCCCCCGTGAATCGGCACACATACCGGCATTTGCCGGGCGGCGATGCGGTCGTAAAGACGCAGCGCGGGTTCCCCCACCGGAACCCGGGCCTCGGCCACCTCGGTGGCCACCGTGGCAAGCTCGCCGGTCAGGCTGGTCGACCGCTCCCGCAGCGTCGCTATGCGCGACTCATGCCCGGAAATATTCTGCTTCATCTCTGCTTCCGCCGCCTGGAAGCGCTGCTTGGCCCCATCAATGGCATACATGATCTCCAACTCCTTCTCTTCCAAGGCACCGATCTTGGACGCCATGGTCTCGATTTCATGGCCGAGGGCCTGATATTCATCGTTTTTCTTCACCGCCATCTGCTGGGTCTGGTATTTGCCGACCTTCTCTTCCGCCAAACCGATCTCGGTCTCGAGCAGCTTCTTGTCTGTTTCCAACTGTCGCATCTCGTTGCGGGCGGCATCGATGGCCGCTTTTTCGCTGGCGATCTTGTGTTCCACCAGGGCGATTTCACCCGGCAAGGCCTGCAATTGGGCCTCCAGCCCCAGTCGTTTGGCATCGCGATCTTGGAGAATTAAGAGCTTTTCAAGCACCGGGCTGAGCATGGTGGCGACAGCTTGCGGGTGTCCCCCTCCCGGTCAAATGAAACTCTCGCGCAATGGGCAGATTTACCGCCTTTACGGGCCGATTTTTTCCTAAAAAAACCCTCGCGTGCGTCTCACTTTCTGGAGATGATTTTCCTTTCCGTATTTCATCCTCCAAGACCCTTTCATGTCCGACAATTCCGACTCCCAAAACTTAGCCAACAATCAGGCCGGCGCCGAGATTTACGACGCCTCCAAAATCCAAAAACTCGAGGGACTCGAGGGCGTGCGCAAGCGCCCGGACATGTATATCGGCGACACCAATGAGCGGGGTCTGCACCACTGCGTATTTGAGATCGTGGACAACTGTATCGATGAGGCCCTGGCGGGTTTCGCCCACGCGGTGCAGGTCACCATCCATCTGGACGGCTCCTGTTCGGTGTCCGACGACGGCCGCGGCATCCCGGTGGATGAACATGCCGTCTACAAGATGCCCGCGCTAGAGCTCGTGCTCACCAATCTCCATGCCGGTGGCAAATTCGGCAAGGGCGCCTATCAGGTCTCCGGCGGCCTCCATGGGGTCGGCGCCAAGTGCGTGAACGCCGTCTCCGAATGGTTCGTCGCCGAGGTTCGCCGCAACGGCAAGGTCCACCAGATGCGTTTTGCCCAGGGCAAGACCACGCAGAAGATGCTCATCATCGGCGACACCAAGAAAACGGGCACCAAAATCACCTTCAAGCCCGACCCCGTGATCTTCCTCACCACCCGCGAATTCCAATACGAAATCCTCGCCAAGCGGCTGCGTGAACTCGCCTTCCTCAATCCCGGCGTGCGCATCGAACTTGAGGATGAACGGTCCGAGAAAAGCGATTCGTTCTATTTCAAGGATGGCATCACCGAATTCGTGCTCTATCTCAACCAGAACAAGACTGTCCTGCACGACAAGCCGATCACCTTCAGTGACTCCGCGCCCAACGAGACCAATCCCGACCTGCCCAACATCGTGGTCGACGTGTCGATGCAATACAGCGACTCCTACAACGACCAGGTCTTCGCCTACGCCAACTCCATCTACAACATCGAGGGCGGCACGCACCTCAGCGGCTTCCGCACCGCCCTCACCCGCGTCATCAACAGTTTCGCCAAGGCCAACAATCTGCTCAAGGACAAGGATCCAGCCATCACCGGTGATGACGTGCGCGAGGGGCTCGTGGCCGTCATTTCGGTGAAGGTCCCCGAGCCCCGCTTCGAGGGCCAGACCAAGACCAAGCTCTCCAACGGTGAGGTAGACGGCATCGTCCAAAGAATCGTGGGAGAAAAACTCCGGATCGCCCTCGAGACCACCCCCGGCCTCGCCAAGCGCATCATTGACAAGACCCTCATGGCCGCCCGGGCCCGTGAGGCCGCCCGCAAGGCCCGCGAAACCATCCGCAAGGGTGCCCTTTCCGGCCGTGGCCTGCCCGGCAAACTCGCCGACTGCTCCGAGCGTGACCCCGAACTCACTGAAATCTACATTGTCGAGGGTGATTCCGCCGGCGGCTCCGCCAAGCAGGGTCGCGACCGCCGCTTCCAGGCCATCCTCCCCTTGCGCGGCAAACTCATCAATTCCGAGAAGGCCCAGCTCGACAAGGTGCTCAACAACGAGGAAATCCGCACCCTGATCACGGCCATCGGCACCGGCATCGGCACCGGCGAGGACGAATCCGCCTTCAACGTCGCCAAAACCCGCTACCACAAGATCATTATCATGACTGATGCCGATGTGGACGGCTCCCACATTCGCACCCTCTTGCTCACCTTCCTTTACCGGCAGATGCGCGGCCTCTTCGACATGGGCTACATTTACATCGCCCAGCCGCCGCTCTACAAAATCAAGCGCAAGCGGCGCGAGCAATACATCGACAACGATGAACAGCTCAACCGCATCCTGCTCGAACTGGGCACCGAGGACGTCGTGCTGACCCGCCTCAAGGACAACCACGTCTTTACCCCCGCCTTGATCGACAAGGTGGTCGAGAACCTGTCCGCCCTGGAAAAACTGGGCGGCGGCGTCACCCGTTACGGCGCCTCCCTCGCCGCCTACCTCGAGGCCCACGATCACGAGACCCACGCCCTTCCGCGTTACATTGCCCGCATTCGTATCGGCAGCGTTGAGTCGCATGTGTTCCTGCGGGATGAGGAAGCCCGTGGCCGCTTCATCCAGGAAAACGGCCTCGACGCCGATCTGTTTGACCAGCCCGACAATGCCGCGGCTCCCGCCGACAAGAACAACCCGAATCCCAAGCGAATCACCATCCACGAGATTTTCGAAGGCAACGAGATGGTCAAGTTGCTCAAGGCCACCGCCGAGATCGGTCTCGACATCAATCGTTTCACCGCCACCGAGGAACCCCGTTTCGTCATTACGGAAAACCCCGGCTTGAAGAGTGAAATCAAGACTTCCCTGCACAGCCCCCTCGAGATCGTGACGCACATCCGCACCCTCGGTCGCAAGGGACTCTCGATCCAACGCTACAAGGGTCTGGGGGAAATGAATCCCAAACAGCTCTTCGAAACCACGATGGATCCGGCCAAGCGCCGCCTCCTCAAAGTCTCGGTCAACGACGCCGCCAAGGCCGATGCCCTCTTCACCCTGCTCATGGGCGATGAAGTCCCGCCCCGCCGCCGCTTCATCGAGGACAATGCCCTCAACGTCCAATACCTCGATGTCTGAGGTTAAGCGCAAAGACGCCAAGATGCGAAGTCATGAAACAAGTGGTGATACCGGTGGAAACCGAACGGCTGGCGACGCAAGTGGTGGATGCCGCCTTTGCGGTGCACCGCATCTTCGGTCCGGGTTTGTTGGAGCGAGCCTATCAGGATTGCATGGCGATAGAACTCGGCCTGCGGGGTCTTCCTTTGGAGCGCGAAAAAATCCTGCCTCTCAGTTATCGGGGCCAGACCGTCGAAAACGCCTACCGGCTGGATCTCCTTATCAATGGCTCCCTGCTCGTCGAATTGAAGGCAGTCGAATCCATTTTGCCCATCCATCGTGTTCAAACCACGACTTATCTCAAGCTGCTCAAATTGCCTCTCGGAATCCTCATCAATTTCAATGTTCCACTGATCAAACACGGCATCACTCGTGTCTTAAACTTGGACTTCCAAACTTAGTGTCTTCGCGTCTTTGCGCTTAATTTTTTCCTGAATGTATACCGCTTCTGAAAAACTATCGTCGGCCAATATCACCGATATCATGCAGACGGCCTACATCGAGTATTCGATGTCGGTCATCGTCTCGCGTGCCCTGCCCGACGCCCGTGACGGCCTCAAGCCCGTGCAACGCCGCATCCTTTACGCGATGCTGCGTGAGGGCCTGCTGCATAACCGCCCGTTCGACAAGTGCGCCGGTGTCGTCGGTGAAGTGCTGAAAAACTATCACCCGCACGGTGACTCGTCGGTCTACGACACGCTGGTGCGCCTCGCCCAGACCTGGGTCATGCGCTACCCGCTCATCGATCCGCAGGGCAATTTCGGTTCCGTCGACGGCGACCCGCCGGCCGCCTACCGTTACACCGAGTGTCGCCTCAATGAGATTGCCGAGGACCTCATCAAGAACATCGAGGAGGACACGGTTGATTTCATCCCCAACTACAAGGAGTCCACCACGGAACCCAACGTGCTGCCCTCCGCTCTGCCCAACCTGCTGATGAACGGTTCGACCGGCATCGCCGTCGGCATGACCACCAACATTCCCCCGCACAACCTGGGTGAAATCATCGATGCCGCCTGTGCCATCATCGACCACCCGTCGATTGCGGTGGAGGATCTTTGCAACATCATCAAGGGGCCGGATTTCCCGACCGGCGGCTTGATCGCCGGTCGCGAGGGCATCCTCAGCTACCTGCAGACCGGCAAGGGCATTGTGCGCATCCGCGGCAAGTCCCACACCGAGGAAACCAAGACGGGCATGGAGCAGATCGTCATCACGGAAATCCCGTATAACGTGAATCGCGCCAATCTGGTCATCCGCATCGCCGATCTGGTCAGCGAAAAGGTCATCGAGGGCATCCGCGATCTGCGGGACGAATCCGATGAAAACACGCGCATCGTCATCGAACTGAAGCGCGGCGAGCAATCCAAGCCGATCCTCAACCAGCTCTTTCAAAAGACGGCCCTCGAATCCTCCTTCGGCGTCACGCTCCTGGCCCTTGACCAGAAGCGGCCGAAGCAGATGAACATCAAGGAGCTCATCATTTGCTACATTGAGCACCGCCGTGATGTCATCACCCGCCGCACCCGCTATCGTCTCAAGCAGGCCGAGGATCGCGCCCACATTCTCGAGGGCTATATCATCGCCCTCGATAACCTCGACGATTTCGTCAAGATCATCCGCAGTTCCGCCAACCGGCAGGAGGCCAAGGAAAAGTTGATGGCCAAGTATCCGCTCTCCGAGCGCCAGACCGACGCCATTTTGGAACTGCGCCTTTACCAGCTCACCGGCATGGAACGCGGCAAGATCGAGGCCGAATACCTCGAGCTCATGAAGCTCATCGAGGAACTGCGCAGCATCCTTGCGTCCGAGGAAAAACTCTTCGCCCTGATCAAGTCCGAGTTGCTCGAGATGCGGGCCAAATACATCACGCCCCGCCGCACCGAGATCTCCGCCGCCGTGGGTGAATTCCGCATGGAGGATGTCATCCCCAACGAGGGCTGTGTGATCACCGTCACCCACCTCGGCTTCATCAAGCGCACGCCCGTGACCGACTACCGTTCCCAAAAAAGGGGCGGCAAGGGCATCATCGGCACCGACACCTACGACGAGGACTTCGTGGAGCACCTGTTCACCGCCAGCACCCACGATTACATCCTTTTCCTGACCAGCACCGGTCAATGCCTGGTCAAGAAGGTTTACGATGTGCCGGAGGGCAGCCGGGCCTCCAAGGGCCGGTCCGTCACTTCCTTCCTGCGCCTTTCCGAGGGCGAGGGCATCGCCGCGATGATCTGCGTGTCCGACTTCAATCCCGACATGCATCTGGTCATGGCCACCAGGAAGGGCATCACCAAGAAAACCACCCTCACCGACTACGCCAATGCCACCCGCGAGGGCGGGCTGCGCGGCATCAAGTTGGCCGACGGGGACAGCCTGGTCGGCTGCGTGCTCACCAACGGGACCAACGAAATTATTATCGTCAGCCACCACGGCCAGGCCGTGCGCTTCAACGAATCCGGCCTGCGCATCCAGGGCCGTGACACCCAGGGGGTCACCGGCATGCGCTTCAAGATCGAGGGTGATTTTGTTCAATCCATCGAGGTCTGCGACCCGGCCTCCCGTTTGCTGATTGCCCGGGAAGACGGCATCGGCAAACGCACGCCGTTCGAGGATTACCGCCTCACCTCCCGGGGTGGCACCGGGGTCATCGCCATCGACCTGCCCGACGACAACTCGGTCGCCGTCGCCGGGGCCCTCAGCGTGCACGAGGATGACGAGGTCATGGTGCTCACCACCAAGGGCCAGAGCATCCGCACCCGCGTGAAGGAAATTCGCGAGACCGGTCGCAGTGCCAAGGGCGTGAAACTCGTGACCCTGGCAGAGGGTGACAGCATCCTGAGCATCGCCCGGATTGTCGAAACCGACGAAGAACAGGAAGCCGCAGCCAACGACGAACCAGCGACCACGGACTAATGCGACCGGATGGTTACAATTCCGCCGCGTGGGTGACAAAGCCCTTGCCAACCATGGGGTGGCGGGGCTCGCTCAATCTGTCTTTCGCATTCTGAATTCAACATGGCCGGCCGTCTCTCCACCCTACTCGATCCTTCCCGCATCAATCTGGCGGTGAAAAACACCCGCCGCACCGCGGCGATCAATGAAGTGGCCCGACAGTTGGCCGAGCATCCCGACGTCACCAATTTCGACGGGTTTTACAATGAATTGCTGGCCCGGGAACGGCTTGACACGACCTATCTCGGCAACGAGATCGCCCTGCCCCATGCCCGGACCGAGCACGTCAGAAAAATCGTGCTGGCAGTGGGCCGCAGCGCCGTGGGCGTGCACTTCGAGAACTGCGACCAGACGGTCCGTTTGCTGTTTGTGCTCGGCACCCCAAAATCCAACCCCACCGACTACCTGATGGTGGTCAGTTCCCTTTGCAAAATCCTCAAGGAACCCGCCAATCGCGAGGCCTTGATGACCGCGGCCACCCCGGAGGACTTCGCCCGGGCCTTGATTGCCGCCGAGGACAAGCTCCTTTCTCCCGCTTGATCCGCACGGAGTGATGGCCATGCCCCGACCAAATCATAACCTCCTCCCGGTATGATCCGGTCTTTCATCTTCAGTGACGGACAAATTGCCGGCCGCGATCTAGAAATCGATGCCCTGCGCTTGGTGCGGGCCGACAAGGGTCTGTTGCTCTGGGTCGACTTGGAAGATCCCACGCCCGGGGAAATCAAAACCATCCTCGAGAGTGTGTTCCAGTTTCACCCGCTGGCCATCGAGGACTGTGTTTCGCCCAGTTCACTGCCCAAGGTCGAGGACTACGAGGACCACTTGTTCATCGTGACCCATGCGGTCGATTATTCCCGGGCGGAGAAGTTCAACACCGCCGAAATGAACATTTTTTTGGGCCGGGATTTCCTGGTCAGCTTCCACCACAAACCCATCCGCTCGATCAATGGCGCCCGCGAGCGCTGCGAAAAAAATCCCGGGGGCGCCACCAAGTCGGCGGACCGCCTGACGCACCTGCTGCTCGATCTGCTGGTCGACAACTACAAGCCGGTCATGGATGAATTGCGGGATGAAATCGAGGACATTGAGGACCACGTGCTCGCGCCTGACAGCCAGGACCTCACCCCCGACTTGTTGACCTACAAGGGCGAGATCGCGCATCTGCGCCAGATCGTCCGACCCCAGCGCGATGTCATCAACCGCCTCGCCCATGGGGACAATCGCATGCTCCGCGCCACCTCCCTGCCGTATTTTCGCGACATTCGCGACAACCTCGTGCGCATCGACGAAACCGCGGCCGGCTATGCCGACCGACTGTTGATTTCGTTCGATCTCTACCTGAACAAGTCCGCCTTTCAGGCCAACGAGGGCATCAAGGTGCTGACCTCGCTCACGGCCATCACCCTGCCCGCCACGCTGGTCGGCACCTGGTATGGGATGAATTTCAGCCATATGCCGGAGCTCGCCTCCCCATACGGCTACCTGACTGCTTGCATCATAACGGCCGTTTCCACCATCGCCATGTGGTTCTGGTGCAAACGCAAAAAATGGATCTGAGCCCGCCATGATCACGACACTGGTTTATCGTGACAATCGCTTCGTGACGGCCAACCCCGCCCCGGAGGCCATCGTGGAATTTCGCTCCCAGGCCAACGTGATGCTCTGGGTCGATCTCGCGGCCCCCACCGCGGAGGAGACCAAGTTCGTGTTGGAGCGCCTGTTCGGATTTCATCCCCTGGCCATCGAGGACTGCGTCATCGATTCGCCCTTCCCGAAAATCGAGGAGTTCGAGGACTACGTGCACTTGATCATGCACGCGGTCGACTACTCCCGCGTCGACAAATTCACCACCACCGAGGTCAACCTGTTTCTCGGCCGAAATTTCCTGGTCACTTTTCATGACCAGACCCTGAAGCCCTTGCAGCTGGCCCTGGAGCGTTACCTCAAGTCACCTGCCACCCTGGTGCGCGGCCCGGATCGGTTCGCCCATGTCATCCTCGACCTGATGGTCGAGGCCTACAAACCCGCAACGGACGAACTCCGGCGGGATCTGGAACAAATCGAGAGCGGGGTGCTTTCCAGTATTGAAGCGGCCGAACTGTTCCCCCGGGTCGTCGCCCTGCGCAAGGATCTCGCCGCCATCCGGCAGATCGTGCGCCCGCAGCGTGAGATCGTGACCCTGCTCACCCAGGGCAAGAATCGATTCATCCGCCCGCTCATTCTGCCCTATCTCCGCGACCTCGCCGAGGAACTCACCCGGATCGAGACGCAGGCCGGCACATGGTCGGAACAGCTGATTCTCGTCTTCCGTGTCTACCTCAACAAATCCGGCCACGAAGCCAACGAGGGCATTCGCGTGCTGACCGGTATCACCGCCATCACTTTGCCGGTCATTCTGATCGGCAGCTGGTTCGGCATGAATTTCAAGAACATGCACGAAACCAGCTGGGCCCATGGTTACAGCATTGCCACCGTGCTGGCCCTGGCCGGCACCATTGGCATGCTGTTGTTCATGCGCAAAAAAAAGTGGCTTTAAGCGCCGGGGATGACGGGTTTTGCGCTCGCTTGGATCTTGGCCGCCTCAGCTTCCAGCCGTGTCACCAATTCATCCATCTGGTCAACGACCGCCTGGATGGTCTCTCGTTTGTTGAGGTCCACGCCCGCCTTGAGTAATTGTGCCATGGGTTGATCGTTGCCGCCACTGCGCAAAAGCGTGAGATAGCGTTCACGGGCGGCCGCCTGGCCGGTCTCCGGTCCGGTCATCATCGCCTTGAACAACTGGGCCGAGGACGCAAAACAGGTGGCGTATTTGTAGACGTAGTAGGGCGAATTGTAGAAATGCGGGATACGCGTCCACGTGTAACGGTAGAGTTCGTCCTTCGCGACCGCATCGCCGTAGTAGGTGTCGAGCAGTCCGCTGTAGATCTTGGCCAGCGAATCAGAGGTCACCGGCTGACCCGCTTCCACCAATTGGTGCGCCTGCCACTCGTAATCGGCAAACATCACCTGCAGGTAAAACGTGTTCATGATATTGTCGATCGCATGCTGCAGGAGCAGGAAACGCTCCTTCGGATCCTCGGTCCGGCTGAGCAAGGATTCCAACAGGAAGCGTTCGTTGGTGGTCGAGGCCACTTCGGCCACGAAAATGGTGTAGCTCGCCGTGGCGAAGGGTTGCGTCTCGTGGGACAGCACTGTGTGCATCGAATGACCCGCCTCGTGCGCAAAGGTGAACACTGCGTCGAGCGTGTCGTTGTAGTTCATCAGCATGTAGGGCCCGACGCCGTATACGCCGGCACTGTAGGCGCCACTGCGCTTGCCATCGCTTTCGTAGACATCGAGACAGCGCTCATTGAGCAGCTTCAACATCTTGCCCTGGTATTCCGCTCCCAGCGGGGCCACCGAGTTGTAGACCACCGCCTTCATGTCGTCATAGGGATAACGGGTGTTGTCCTCGATCAGGGGCAGCATGCTGTCGTAAAGGTGGAAGGTTTCCACGCCCAACATGCGCTGTTTGACTTTGAAGTAGCGTTGCAGTGGACCGGTGCCGGCCCGCACGGTCTCGACCAGCGTCCTGTAAACCGACTCCGGCACATTGTCGCCGTCGAGTGCCGCCGCCAGCGTGGTGGGATAGCTGCGCGCCTGCGCCGAGAACCAATCGCGCTGCAGGATCCCATTGTAGATCGCGGCGTAGGTGTTCTTGTTCGCGGCAAAGGTTCCGTATTGGCCTTTGAAGGCCGCTTCCCGATCGGCCTGATTTCGCGCCGTGCTCAGGACTTCCATGTAACCGCCGTAGGATACTTTCACTTCCCTCCCATCCGACAGTTTGATGGTGGGAAATTGCACGTCGGAAGTGCTGAGCTCCTGATAAATAGTGCTGGGAGTGCCCCGAAATTGTTGGGAATACGACATGAGCTTCTCGCCGTCTTCATTCAGGGTATGTGCCGCCTGGCGATAGGTCTCGGATATGGGAAAACGATACGGGGCCAATTTGGGCTCGGCATTGATCCACTCCATCGTGGTCGCCTCTGGCACCTGCAGCAGTTCCGGGGTAAACCACGATGTGGCCGTGCCCAGTTTCGCAAACAGCGCCGACACCCGTTGCAGCTTGCCCGAAGCATCGGTGTTGCGCAGGTCCACATCACGCTGCAATTGCGGGTAACGATAGAGCTTGTAGGCCAGCCGGCCAATTTCGTCGTCCAACTCGTAAACCTTGGCGAGGTTCTGTGGACCGTCTGCCAAGGTGCCTTTGAAGGCGACATACTGCTTGATGTAGCCGTCGATCAATTTGAGGTCCGACTCCCAAGCCTCCCAGGAGGGGTAAATCTTGGAAACATCCCATTTGTAGGCGTCCGGAATCTCAGCGCGGTCGCGCGTCTCGGGTTTGCCCGCCGCAACAGGACTGAATGCGGACAGGGTGGCAGCCACAAGGCAGCAGGATAAAACACAGATGCGATTGGTCATCCCACCAGCTTGGCAGCGTGACCCGCCGGGATCGAGCCCGATGTTATCAGTGGTTTCCCGCCATGATGATTGGTCCAAATCCGTCAGACTAAACCAAGGGGGAAAATATCCACATCCACGGCCTGAGCCATGCCGGTGTGTTCGGCAGGTCGACCCAGCGGATCAAGGTCTGCCAAGCGCATCATCGTGTCGTCGCAGGCCGATATGACCGCCGGACCAAACTGGTAGGGCCGGTGCGCCACCTGCCCGGACCAAAGTCGCGACTTCCGCTGGTCAAAGGCAAACAGACGATAGCGCTCGAGCAGAAAAAATTCCAAGGTCCCGGGTTCCAATTCGACCGTCGTTCCGGCCAACCGGTAACGAAAGCGGCTCGCTCCCGCCGTGGCCGAAATCCCGCGTCGTTGCGCCAGGTAGTCCACCGCCCCGTCTTCCGGGCAAATCCGGGCGGACATTTTTGCGTGCTCGTAAGGCAGATGAAAGAACGTCCGCGCCACCTTAACCGCCAGCCACTGGTTGCAGTCGAGCGAGTAAAACCAAACCCCGGGCCGCCCGGCAGCGTCGTGCACGTAGGTGCGAACATTCAATTCCAGAAAATTGGATATACCCGGCACCGGCGGCCACCCCGCCGGTCGCACGTGGCGCATAAAGAACGGCACCAGACCCACCCAGGCCTTGCCCTCGTATGTATCCACTGTCAGGCCCGCCGGCAATGTGCGTTGAATCACCGCCGGATCCCACGACCAATGTAGAAATAGTAGCTGGGCCCACTGCTGTTGCATTACCGGTCGACCGGCCGGTCGGATTCGCTCCGCAAGTCGCATCGCCTCTGTCGGTGTCAGCAGGGTCATGGGGCTAGGATGCTGCCGATGGGGCCTTAAGCCAATGCTGCAGCCGCGTTTTAACCGCCGGCCATTCCGCCGTGACAATCGAATACATCACCGTGTCTCGCACATGGCCGTCCGGCATCACCATGTGCTGACGCAACACCCCTTCCTTCACGGCCCCCAGGCGCTCGATAGCCGCCTGTGAACGCAGATTGCGCCCATCGGTTTTCAATTGCACCCGCCCGCAGCCCAGGGTGGCAAAGGCATGCTGGAGCAACAGGTATTTGCATTCCGTGTTGATCGGTGTGCGTCGGGCCGGGGCGCCGAGCCAAGTCCAGCCGATCTCGATGCGCCGGTGCACCGGGGCCAGGTCCAGATAACTGGTGCTCCCCACCGCCCGGCCACTGCCGCGTGCCACGATGGCAAAGGGCAGTCGCACGCCCTGGGCCGCTTCGGTGAGGGCCGAGGCAATGATGTCCCTCATGTCAGCCAGCGTGCCTGGCGCACGGCGGGGCAGATAGTCCCAGATCGCCGTTTCCGCTCCGACGGCAAACAAATCGGCGGCATGGGTTTGGGCCAACGGCTCAAGTTGCACGTGCTGGCCGGTTAGGGTGACGGGAGTGGGTGTCATGGGCGACCTGCATTCGCCGCTTGTCTCGGGCCCTCCGCAAACAAAAACTGGCCCCATGTCCGTGTTGTCCCCGGTTCCTGTTACCTCCCCATGAAAGAGCTCCTGGCCGATTGGCGCATCCGCCGGATGTTGCTCGCCAACATCATGGGCTCGATTGGCTCCGGCATCACCATCATCGCCATTCCCTGGCTGCTGGTCCAACGTCCGGGAGGGGAGAAGATTTTTGGCTACATCACCGTGGCGGCCACCGTCCTGTTGTTTGGCTTTGCCCCGTATTACGGCGCCTGGCTCGACCGCCATTCGCGCAAAGCGGCCCTGCTGGCGGGTGAGGTTTTCGGCGCGACGGCCACGCTGACCATGGCCACCTGGATCCTGTTGACCGGCGAAACTGCCACGTGGCAACTCGTGACGCTCTATTTTTGCGGCATGCTTTACTACACCCTGCACTTTCCCGCCCGCTTTGCCTTTGTGCAGCAGATCTTTGCCCGCAAACACTACCAACAACTGGTGGGATTGATGGAGATCCAGGGCCAGACCGCATCCTTTCTCGCGGGCGGACTGGCCAGTGTGTTGCTCGTCTATGTGCCGTTTTATGGCATTCTGCTTTTCGATGCGGGCACCTACCTTTTCAGCCTGACCCTGCAAAGCACCCTGCCCTACAAGGCCGATCACGTGAGCGTGGACCAGCCACGGATCAACGCCTGGCGATCCCTCGGCGAGGGCTTGGGTTGGTTGCGGGCGCGCCCGCAGTTCACGCTGTTTGTGCTGTGTGCCCTCGCGCCGTTTGTCGCCGTGATGACCGGGCAATACCTGTTTCCCATTTATGTGCAGAAAATTCTCGAGGCGCCCGCGTCGGTCTACGGGCGTGGCGAAATGGCCTTTGCCTTCGGGGCCATCCTCGCCGGCGTCTTTGCGCCCAAACTGATCACCCGCCACGCCGCCGCCAATGTGGCCTTCGCCATGATGCTGATCTTTATCATCGGTTTGGTTTTGCTGGGCGGGTTGCACACCATCCCCACCTTTTATTGCGCCCTCATTTTCCTCGGGCTTGGCAATGCCGGCACGCGGGTCGCCCGGGGCTCCTTGATGCTCCATGAAGTGCCCAATGCCATCATCGGTCGCGTGCAGGTGGTCATTGCCGCGGGGGACCGGTTGCTCCGCACCATCATGCAGTTCGGGGCGATCGCCATCGTCATCTACGCCGACTCGGCCTGGGCCTTTATTGGTCTCGTGCTATTCGTCGGCCTCGCCCTCGCATTGGCCTGGTCGGCGCGCAAGGGTGTGCTTCGACCGGATCCCTATTTGCCGGAAGCCCCGACGCATGCCTGAATCCAACCTCATGAAACCGCTCCCGCGTTTCAATGTCCTCGGCGTCGGCGTGTCGGCCCTCACGCTGGAGGAAGCCACGCTTCGGGTGCTCGCAAGCCGGCAGCAAAAGCACCTCGGTTACATTTGCATCTGCACGGTCCATGGCGTCAGTGAGGCGCGCCGCGATCCGGCCCTGCTACAGACTTTCAATGCCTCCTTCCTGACCACGCCCGATGGCATGCCTCTGGTCTGGCTGGGACGCCACCACGGCCACAAGACCATCACTCGGGTTTACGGGCCCGATTTGATGTTGCGGGTCTGCGATGAGGGTCGCGCCGCGGGCCTGCGGCATTATTTTTACGGCGGGGGTCCCGACGTGGCAGAGACCCTGCGCGCCAACCTCGTTGCCCGTTATCCCGGTCTGCAGGTCGTGGGCACTTTCACGCCCCCCTATCGGTCACTCACCCCCGCTGAATTCTCCCACCTCCAGTCCGATGTGGCCGCCAAGGCACCCGACATCATCTGGGTCGGGCTGAGCACGCCCAAGCAGGAGCGTTTCATGGCGGAGGCATGGGACAAACTCGATGCCGCCTTGCTGATCGGGGTGGGCGCGGCCTTTGATTTCCACAGCGGTCGTTTGCGTCAGGCCCCGCGCTGGATGCAACGCAGCGGTCTTGAGTGGCTGTTCCGTCTCGCCCTCGAACCCCGCCGCCTCGCCTACCGCTACCTCGTCTACAATCCGTTGTTCGTATTACGAACATTGGCCCAGCTGACCGGGTTGAAACGCTACCCCTTTGCTCCCCCGGACGCTTAGAACAAGGTGTCCTGCTCGATCGCGGATCTCCGGTCTCCATCCAGCGTGCTCAGGGCCAACAACTGCATCACCGACAAGTCCGCCACCTTGGGTTCGCGGGCAAGCGCCAGCAGCAGCACCGCCCCGGCCAGTGCATCGTAGAGGGCCGCGTGATAACGGCATCGCGCCGAGGGACAATGCTGCGCCGCCAGCCCGTCGAGTTCGCCCTGCAAGCTGCAGGTCGTCACCAAGTCCGCCAATTTGAGTGATGCCAGCTGCGGATACAATTGCCGGTAAATCGCACCGGTATCGATCCACGGTCCCCAATCCGTGGCCTGTCGTCCGGGCCGCGCAAAATCCGGCGAAACCCGGGGATAGGGCCAAACCGACTTGAGCAGCGAATTCTCCACCCCCGCAAAATGTGCCGCCAAGGGGCCGGACTCGCGCCACGCCGTGAACCGGGCAAAATCGTCGCCCATGGGGCCGGCCCCGTTCAGGGCCGCCTCATCCAAACCATGCACGGCTATATCCTCCGGCCGCATGCGCCCGGTCGGTCGGCACAGTCTCGTGTCCGCCGCCCCCACCCGGCCCAACCTCAGGGTGACCAATCCATACTCGACCACTCCGGAGGACAAACTCCCTTCGAAATCGAGGAAATGAACGGGTTGCCCGATCCAAGTATTGGGCACAATCTC
>JAIPJW010000078.1 GCA_021734075.1 Cephaloticoccus sp. | reverse complement strand
GTGGCGGCCAGCGATCTCCCCATCGATTTTATCCCCTGGGACATCGGAATCACCTGCACGGTCAGTTCGGTCCAGCTTGACCGGCTGTTTGCCTCCACCACCCCCACCGGCCGGTTGCTCAGCCGGGCGGTCAAATTGTGGCGCAAAGCCAAGGTCATCCACCACATGCCCCATCTCTTCGATCCCATGGCCGTGGCGGTGTTGCTGCACCCGGAATGGTTTGAATGGCGCCGTGGCCGCGTGACGGTTTCACTCGCCCCTGCCACGTTTGCGCATACGCACTTCGCGCCCGACCCCAAAGGCCCACATCGGGTGGCGTGGAAGGTGAAAAAAGTGCCGGCGGTTCGGCAGGTTTGGTCGAGAATCCTCTCACTTTAGCCGGTGGAGGGGTTGCGCCCCGTCCCGGGATCAAATCGACCTCGATATTGTTACGATTTAACGACGGGCCAATAAAAACTGGCGATATTGGGCCAGTGGCCTAGGCTTGGCAGTTTGTGCCATGGCCAAACGCTCCAGCAAGTCCCCCGCAGTAAAGCCCTCCGCTGGCTCCCTGTCCCGCACGGCTTATTTCAACCGGGAACTTTCGTGGCTGGCTTTCAACCGGCGGGTCCTGGAACAGGCGCAAAACGAACGCCACCCCCTGCTTGAACGGGTGCGCTTCCTCGCCATCGTCTGCTCCAACTTGGATGAATTTTTCGAAATCCGGGTGGCCGGGCTGATTCAACAGGTGGATTCAGGGGTGACCGAATCCAGCCTGGACGGTCTTGGGGCCCGGGAACAATTGCGCCGCATCCACTCTGTCGTGGCCTCGCTGGTTGACGGTCAGTATAAATGCTGGCGGCAACAGCTGATCCCGGCGCTGGCCGCTGAAAATATACTCATCCGCACCGTCGATGATCTCACCGAAGCCGAACTCGCCTGGGTAACCACTTATTTTCACGAGCAAATTTATCCCGTGCTGACTCCGCTCGCCCTGGATCAGTCGCACCCCTTTCCTCAACTCGGCAACAAGACCCTCAATGTCGCCGTTTCACTCGACAACCCGGAGACGCCCGAAAATGAAAAACTCGTGGCCATTCTGCCGGTGCCCCGGATTCTTCCCCGCCTGGTGGCCGTGGCCCCGACCAAAACCGGGCCGCAGAGCTATCTTTTCCTCAGCGACATTATCAAGCTCTGTGCCGGGGAATTCTTCAGCGGTTACAAGGTCAACGGGGCCTATTCGTTTCGGGTGACCCGCAACTCCGATCTCTACATTGACGAGGAAGAAGCCGAAAACCTCCTGAAGAAAATCGAGGAGGAACTGCGCAATCTGCGGCGGGGTGCAGCCGTGCGGCTGGAAATCGACGACGGTGTGCAGGATCACATTTTTGAGACGCTGTGCGACCATCTGGAGCTGTCCCAGGAATATGTCTTCCGGCTCAATGGTCCGATCAATCTGTTGCGTTTGGTCAGTCTGGCTGAACTGGACCGGCCGGACCTCAAGTATCCGCCTTTCTTGCCCGTCAATGTCTCCCCCCTGCATGACACCGGCCGGATCTTTGACACAATTCGCAAGCAGGATGTGATGCTCCATCATCCCTATGATGCCTTTACGCCCGTGGTGGATTTTGTGGAGCAGGCCGCCCGTGACCCCAAGGTATTCGCGATCAAACAAACCCTCTATCGCACCAGTGGCGATTCACCCATCGTTCAGGCCCTGATCGAGGCTTCGCGCAATGGCAAGCAGGTCACGGCGTTGGTCGAATTGAAGGCCCGCTTTGATGAAGCCAACAACATCCAATGGGCGCGCCAGCTGGAAGAAGCAGGCGTGCACGTGGTCTACGGGCTCATCGGCCACAAGACGCACTGCAAGCTGTGTCTGGTGGTCCGCCTGGAGGGCAAGCGCATGCGGCACTACGCCCATCTCGGCACCGGTAATTACAATCCCCGCACCGCCCGCTTATACACCGACCTGAGTTACTTTACCTATCGGGCCAAAATCACCGGGGATGTCGCCAATGTTTTCAACGCCCTCACCGGTTTCGGACGCGCCCCGACCTTTCGCCACCTGCTGGTGGCACCTTATAATCTGCACCGGCGCATCAACGAACTGATTGCCCGGGAGGCCCGCAACGCCGCCGCCGGCAGACCCGCCCAGATCATCGCCAAAATGAATTCCCTGGTGGACAAGGCCACCATCGACAGCCTTTACGCCGCCTCTCAGGCCGGGGTGAAGATCAACCTGATCGTGCGGGGTATTTGTTGCCTGGTGCCGGGCGTCAAGGGCTTGAGTGAGAATATCCGGGTGCGCAGCATCGTGGGTCGATACCTGGAGCACGCCCGGGTGTTTTACTTTGAAAACTCCACAGGCAACGAACCGCTCATCTATGCGGGCAGTGCCGACTGGATGTCGCGCAATTTCTTCCGCCGCATTGAAGTGCTGTTCCCCATTGAAGCTCCGGAAATTCGGGCCTGGATCATCAAGGAAATGCTACCCATCGAGCAGCAGGATAACGTCAATTCCCGCGTGCTCCATGCCAACGGGGCCTATCTGCCCCGGGCCCGGCGGCCGGGTGAACCCGATTTCTCGGCCCAAGCCTACTTCGTCGCCAGTGCCTATCAACGGGCCCAAGCCCATCGGACTGAGCTTGCCCCGGTTGGTCCCACCAAAGAGGCCAAACCCTGATTTCCATTAGTCCTAATGGATTAATGCCTGCTGGGGCGAGGCAATCGCTTGCGAAACGAGTCCCGCACGTTTCCATATGCCAGGGCCGGATTTGAATTATTGACGAACGACTGCGTCATTATGACATTCCGGCTCGCTTTCTGCTCCACCCAACCCTCAACTGACCGGCCTGCACCCTGCAGACCTTTCTCTGATTTAAGACTGTTTACCCATGCGGGACTATTTCATCCGCCGTTTCATCCTCATTCCACCCACGCTGCTCGGCATTACGTTGATCGTATTTCTGATTACGCGAGTGGTGCCCGGAGGCCCCTTGGAACGAGCGATCATGGAAATGCAGCAAGCCGACATGGCCTCGGGTCACGGTGCCGGCGGCGGTCCGGGTGGGGGCCGTGACATGGCGATCTCCGACGAGCAGTTGCAGCAGCTGAAGGCCTATTACGGTTTCGATAAACCCGCGTTGGTCAGTTACGGTCTCTGGCTCGGCAAGGTCGTGCGAGGTGATCTGGGCCAGTCCTACCGCTACAACGAACCGGTTTGGGATATCATCAAGGCCCGTTTCCCGGTCTCTCTTTTCTACGGCCTGATCACCTTGTTCATCACCTATACCATCTCCATCCCCTTGGGTGTGGTTAAGGCCATCCGCCACCGTTCCCTGACGGACAATATCACCTCAATTTTCATCTTCATGGGCTATGCCG
Organism: Cephaloticoccus sp.; assembly: GCA_021734075.1. Lineage (GTDB taxonomy): Bacteria > Verrucomicrobiota > Verrucomicrobiia > Opitutales > Opitutaceae > Cephaloticoccus. Next base: position 12,423 of record JAIPJW010000078.1, on the reverse strand, counting down.
TGCCCGGATATGTGTTGGGCGCCTTGCTGCTCCTGTTTTTCGCCGCCCGCCTCGAGTGGTTTCCGATGGGTGGCTTCACCAGTTACGATTTCGCCGATCTGACGGTGGGCGGCAAAATCGTGGATCTGGCCAAACACGCCACCCTCCCCCTCATGTGTTATCTGGTGGGCAGTTTCGCCGTAACCACGCTGCTGATGAAGAACCACCTCATGGACAATCTTGCCGCCGACTATATCCGTACCGCGATCGCCAAGGGGGTTTCATTCCGTCAGGCCGTGCTCAAGCATGCCCTGCGCAACTCACTCATCCCCATTGCCACGACGTTTGGCCAAAACATTACCCTGCTGGTCACCGGTTCCTTCCTGATCGAGACCATCTTCGACATCAATGGCTTCGGTCTGCTCGGCCTGTCCTCGATCTTTGACCGCGACTACCCGGTGGTCATGGGCATCATTTTTCTCGCGAGCTTGCTGCTGCTGCTCGGCAACATCATTTCCGACGCGCTGGTCGCCATGATCGACCCCCGCATCCGCTTCAAGTAACGCTCCCGTATCGCGATGGCCCTGAACCCGCTCACCCTTCGAAAACTGCGCCGCTTTCGCTCCATCAAGCGCGGCTACTGGTCCTTTCTGATCCTGATGGGGCTGATCGTGGTTTCCCTGTTTGGCGAACTGTTGGTCAACAATCGCGCCTTGGTCGTGCGCTACGAAGGTCATTGGTATTTTCCCACCTACGGGGCAAATCTACCCGGCACCACTTTCGACCTGGGCTACGGCTACGATACCAACTACCGGGATCTGCAAAAAAAATTCCGGGAGGAAGGGGGTGACAACTGGTTGATCATGTCGCCGGTGGCCTACGGTCCCAATGAGAACACCCCATACGAAAATGTGTTCAAACCTGCCCCCCCGTCCTGGATGAATGGTCCGGCCGGCCACTGGCTGGGCACCGACACCACCGGTCGCGATATTTTTGCCCGGCTTTTTTACGGCTTTCGCATCGCGATCTTTTTCTCGCTCGCATTCATGGTGCTCACCTATCTGGTGGGCATCACCATCGGTTGTCTCATGGGCTATTATGGCGGGGTCTTTGACCTGATCGTCCAACGTCTGATCGAAGTATGGTCAAATATCCCCTTCCTTTACATGGTGATCATTTTGTTCTCGGTCATTCCCTCGACCTTCAGCATACCGGCGCGCATCGGTCTGCTGTTGCTCGTCATGGTGCTGTTTTCCTGGACCTCGATGACCTACTACATGCGGACCGCGACTTATCGCGAAAAAGCCCGGGACTACACTGCCGCGGCCACGGTCATGGGGGCCGGGGCCGGTCGGATCATTTTCCACCACATTCTGCCCAATACCATTTCGACCATTGTGACCTTCATGCCCTTCACGGTGGTGTCGGCCATTACCGCGATCACCGCGCTTGATTTTCTGGGCTTCGGCTTGCCGCCCCCCACCCCCAGCATGGGCGAACTGCTCAAGCAGGGCACCCAGACCCTGACCACGGCCCCGTGGATCGTCTCCAGCGCATTCGCCGCCCTCGTTTTCATTTTGATCCTCGTCACTTTTATCGGTGAAGCCGTGCGCGAGGCCTTCGATCCCAAGAAATTCACCACCTACCAATGAATTTATGCAAAAACTGAAGCACCTCCCAGCGATTCTCGCTCTCACCCTCGGTGCGGGTATGCTCCTCCTGAGCGCCTGCGGCAAAAAGGAAACCGCCGACGGCACGCCGAAACACGATGCCCGCGATGATGCCAAGGCTTTCTATGCCGCGCACCCCGAGTTCTTTCACAACAAGACCCTCGCCGATATCCCGGCCGACTTGAAATGGGACGATGGCATGGACCTGCCGGAGTTCTCCTCCCCCGAGGCCAAGAAGGGCGGCATGATGAATTTCTGGGTGCAGGATTTTCCCCGCACCTTGCGCACCGTCGGTCCTGATTCCAACGGCAGCTTCCGGCCCTGGATTTTGGACGACAACGCAATTCCCTATGCCAGCCGACATCCCAATGACACCAGCCTGACCCCTGAGGGCTTCCGCCACTACCCTGGCATTGCCGACCGTTGGGCCCTCGATAAGGCCAACAAGACGGTGTATGTGCACATCAACCCCGCGGCCAAGTGGAATGACGGCGTCCCGATCACCGTCGACGACGTGTTCTTCAATTTCTTCTTTTACCGCAGCCCCAACATCAAGGCGCCCTGGTATAACAATTTCTACAGCACCAAATACGCGGGGGTGACCCGCTTCGATGAGCACACCTTTGCCCTCCATTTCCCCGAACTGCGCCCGGACATCTATTCATTGGCGCTGGGCACGACCCCCGTGCCTTCGCATTTCTTTACCGAGTTCGGCGAGGATTTCCCCGAACGCTACCAGTGGAAATTCGCTCCTTCCACCGGTCCCTACACCGTGCGGCCTGAGGATATCGACAAGGGTCGCTCCATCACGCTCACGCGGGTGAAGGATTGGTGGGCCCGGGACAATAAATTCTATCGCCACCGTTACAATCCGGACCGGATCCGCCTGTCGGTGATCCGCGACACCGCCAAGGCCTTCGAATCCTTCCGCAAGGGGGACATCGATTGGTTCAATCTCTCCCTGGCAGAATACTGGTATGACAAACTGCCGGACAGTGCCGATGAAGTGAAAAACGGCTACATCCAGAAGATCAAATTCTTCAACGATGTGCCCCGGCCCACCTACGGCCTGTGGATGAATGAGAGTGTGCCGCTGCTCGACAACCGGGATATCCGGGTGGGCATTCAATATGCGATGAATTGGGCGTTGGTCATCGAGAAGTTCTCCCGGGGCGACTGGACCCGCATGCAAACCACGGCCGATGGTTACGGCGAATTCACTCACCCCACCCTGCGCTCCCGCACCTTCTCGGTCCCCGACGCCATCGCCAGCTTCGCCAAGGCCGGCTTCACCAAAAGGGGTCCGGACGGCATTCTTGTGAACGAGGCCGGCACCCGGCTTTCCTTCCAGGTCACCACCGGCTACGAGAGCCTCAAGGATGTGCTCACCATCCTGCGCGAGGAAGCCCTCAAGGCCGGGCTCGAGATCCGGGTTGAGGTGCTCGATAGCACCGCCGCTTGGAAAAAAGTGCAGGAAAAAAAGCATGAGATCCAGTTTTCCGCCTTCAATGTCGGCCCGGAAATGTTCCCGCGCTATTGGGAAACATATCACTCGGCCAATGCCTATGATGTGCCCTTCCTGCCGGATGGTTCCGTCAATCCGGCCCGCAAGCTCAAGCCCCAAACCAACAACCTTCAGGTCATCGCCTATCCGGAACTGGACCGGATGATCGAGGCCTACGACAAATCCGAGGATCTGGCAAAAATGAAGCAACTGGCCTTCAACATGGAGGAATTCATGTATGAGGACGCGTCTTTCTCCCCCGGTTTCAATATCCCGTTTCTGCGCACCGGGGTCTGGCGCTGGCTGCGCATGCCGGACGACGGCAATGTGAAGATCGCCACCACCTTCAGCGAGTATTCGCTTTATTGGGTGGATGAGGATGTGAAAAAGGAAACGCAGGCCGCCATGAAAGCGGGCAAACCGCTGCCCCCGGCAATCAAGGTCTACGATCAATACAAATTGGACTAATCCTCAAGTGTCCGCCTCCCATCCCTTCAATTCTGGCACCACCGCTCCCCCCGTGCTGGAGGTGCGTGACCTGGTCACCACCTTTGACACCGACTCCGGTCGTCTGACCGCGGTCGATGGGGTCAGCTTTCAAGTCCACCGTGGTCGCACCCTCGGCATCGTGGGTGAATCCGGCTGCGGCAAGAGCGTCACCGCTTTTTCCATGATGCGGTTGCTACCCCAACCCATGGGGCGCATCGCCGGTGGCCAGGTGCTGTTCGATGGCAAGGATCTCACCAAGGTGCCCGCTGAGGACATGCTGCAAATCCGGGGCGGACGTATCGGCATGATATTTCAGGAACCAATGACGGCGCTCAACCCGGTGCACACCATCGGTCGTCAATTGAGCGAAGTCTTCCTGCTGCATCGCACCAGGGACAAGCGCGCCGCCTTGGCGATGTCCGTGGATATTCTGGAAAAGGTCGGCATCCCTTCACCCGAGGTGCGAGTTGGGGAATACCCCCATCAACTGTCCGGGGGCATGCGGCAACGCGTGGTCATCGCCATGGCCCTCGCCTGCAAACCCGACGTGGTGATCGCCGATGAGCCCACCACCGCCCTCGATGTCACCATTCAGGCCCAGATTCTCGAGCTGATGCAATCGCTCCAGCAGGAAATGGGCATGGCCATTATCCTCATCACCCACGATTTGGGCGTGATTGCCGAAATGTGCGATGACGTGGTGGTCATGTATGCCGGTCGCGTGGCTGAAGCCGGGCCCGTCGAGCAGATTTTCGGCGCCCCGGCCCACCCCTACACGCGTGGACTGCTGGCTTCGATCCCCCGTCTCGAGCACACGCGCAAAACCAAGCTGCAAACCATCGAGGGCATGGTCCCCAATCTGTCCGATATGCCGGTGGGCTGCCGCTACCAAAATCGTTGTCCTCATCGCGCCGATATCTGTGCCCAACACCCGCCCGAGGCGCAGGTGGCCCCCGGGCACCGCGTGGCCTGCCACCTTTGGCGTGAACTGCCCCCCTACCAAGCATGAGCTCAACCACAACCTCCGCCCCTTCGCCCTTGTTGGAGATCGTTGATCTGCACATGCACTTTCCCGTGCGGGAAGGTATTCTGATGCGGGCCAAGAAGAGCTGCCGCGCGGTCGATGGCGTCAACCTCAGTGTCGCCCCCGGTGAAACCCTGGGCTTGGTCGGTGAATCCGGTTGTGGGAAATCCACCTTGGGCAAGTCGATCGTGCGGCTGTATAAACCCACCGCCGGTCGCATCATATTTCAGGGTCAGGATCTGGCCCACGAATCCGGGGCGGCACTCAAGGCCCACCGCCGCCAGTTGCAGATGATCTTCCAGGATCCGGTCGAATCCCTGAACTCGCGCCATACCGTCGGCGATATTGTGGCTGAACCCTTTGTCATTCACAACATGGGCGATGATGCCTGGCGCCGGACCCGCGTGTCGGAGTTGCTCGCCAAGGTCGGTCTCCCGGCCAATGCCGCCGAACGCTTTCCCTTCGAATTTTCCGGCGGCCAGCGCCAGCGCATTGGCATTGCCCGCGCCATCGCCCTGGAGCCCAAGCTCATCGTCTGCGACGAGCCGGTCAGCGCCCTCGACGTCTCCATTCAGAGTCAGGTCCTCAACCTGATGCTGGATCTGCAGCGCGAGATGAAACTCAGTTATCTCTTTATCGCGCACAATCTGGCCGTGGTGAAACACGTCTCTGATCGCATCGCGATCATGTATCTCGGCCGTATTGTCGAACTGGCCGATGCCGACACCATTTACCGCTCGCCGAAGCATCCCTACACCAGGGCCCTGATTTCGGCCATCCCCACGCCCGACCCGAAGAAGAAGAAACAACGCATCGTGCTGCAGGGCGATGTGCCTTCGCCGATCAATCCGCCCAGTGGTTGCCCTTTTCACCCCCGCTGTCCTCACGCCACCGATCGCTGCAAAGCCGAAATGCCCTTGTTGCGCATTGCGGGTGAAACCGGCCAACAGGTCGCCTGTCATTACGACTTGTAGGTCGGGGAGCGGTAATCGACATGGAATGGGCCTGCTTTCCCAAGCCAGAATGTAGTGATCCTATCGAGCTGTAGCGACTCAGCAAAATGCCACCGCCGTCCACTTGGCCAAGATGAACCGCAACCTCTATTTCGAGCTCTCCGACCACACGGGGATCCGCCGCGCCCTTGCTACCTACGGATACTGCGTGGTCCGCCAGGTGATAGGCCCTGACCGGGTGCAGCAATTCAAGGATGAGATCGACCGCCTGCTGGATCCCGATCGCAGTCTGCCCCCCGCCAGTTCCAAATATCATCTGGCCTTTGCCGAGGAATGCGCGGCGATGTGGGATCTGGTGGATGACGCGGCTTACATGAATCTGCGCTACGCCCTCATCGGGGACCACAATATATGCCTACACCGCTCCGCGGCGATTCTGCGCACAGCCGGCGAACCCATGGGAGGCTGGCACTCCGATCATTGCGGACGCGTCAAGGGACCCAAAAAACACGCCAATGATTTCCTCAATGTTTATTCCTTCGAAAGCGGGGCTTGGTTTTATCTCAATGGCAGCCATCCCGAGCGCAGCGGCATTGCCGTGCTGGAGTATTCCCACACCGACGATTGGTCGGCCCCCGAGGGATTTCACCTGGATGAGGAACGGCGCTACATTTACCGTAACGATCAGGATGAGAAATTGGGATCCTACAACCAACTCGACATTCCCGGTGCCGTGCCCGTGGTCAGCGATCCGGGTGACATGATCCTGTTCTCCGCTTTGACCTATCATGTAAACATGGCCACCAACGAACGACGCTACACCTGTGCCGCGGGCTTTCGGCCCAAATCGATCAAGCTCGACGTGCCTTGGGCCCTGCCCGCCTCGGCCCTTCGCATGATCGAGCGCTTGCCCACCCGCCATCTTCCCTTCACGGAAGGTTACACGAGTATCGATCCCGACTGGAAACCATAGGGACATCGAAAATTTCCCTGTTTTTTGAAAAACCGTCATGACCGGCATCATCCTGTTTGGACTCATCACGACCGTCCTGGGTCTTTGGATGATCCTGAAACCCCAACTGTGGTTGGAACTGGCGGTGCGCTATTGCCGGCTGCCATATATGCATCCGTTGGAGATCCTGATCCGGCTCGGCTTTGGATACCTATTCATTACCTATGCCGCCGACACCCGGTTTCCCACGATCATATCGTATGCCGGCTACCTGCTCGTCGCCGTGGGGGTCGGTCTGGCTTTTTTGCGCCCTTCCTATCATCGCCATATCGGCATCACCATGATCCAACGGATCGGACCGTGGTTTCGGTTCACCGGACTGGTGGTCCTGCCCGTCGGTATTTTCCTGATTTACGCGACGTGCTGAGAGCGCAGGAATCCAAAACCTTGTCGCAATCTTCGTAATCCCGAATCCGGGCTCTACCTCAACGTGTCCTGGTTAGTGGGCCGGCCTGCCCGCCGTCTTGTGCGCCATAGCTTCAGCGATGCAGGAACGCTTGGCGGCGGAAAAAAGCATGGCGGAGCGGGTGGGATTCGAACCCACCCACCCGCTCCGCCAAGACATTGATTTTAAAGAGAGTTGCGAAAGCGGTGAAGCTCAATCTTCCCCACTAGCTTCCCCAATTGAAGGGAAATTTAGTCCAGAGCTGGAAAAGATTGTCCAAGCGTGGGACACCCTGCGCCCTGAGTTGAAGGCTGCAATTTCAGCCATCATCGAATCCACAAAGTAATCGGCGTAGCCATGAACTTCGCCGATCACGGCTGTGCGCTATCGCACGGCGAGCGGTCAGCATCGGAAGCCGATGCGAAGAAAGACCGCGAGTCCGTCCCCGATGCCCCAAACGGAGCATTTACATCCCATTCTAGCGGATTGGGAATTGGCGTGCAGGCCGGTGCCGCGCGGAGCGCGGCGCGGCCTGCCGCCCTTCCTTGTCAGAATAGTAACAATTCCAACAACACAGGGAAAAGATACCGACTAAAAAGGATCAGGGGTGAAGAAGGTCTATACACTTCAAAGGATAACCGGAAGGCTATTTGGGAGGAGGTGGATAGCGACACCATCAAACGCATGGGCTTGCCCAGCAGTGCCGAAGCAAAATCTGCGTTTCATCTTCGGCACAACGTGTCTTCGTTCGTTCAACACTGGGGCCGCAACCATTGCTTGTTCTTTACGATTACCGACGAAGCCAACCTTCACCCCACCCAGTTTGCTCGCCGGTGGAATAGTCTCATGGTCCGCAACGGTTCATGGATTCGCAGTTACATCCGTGTCCTCGAGCCTCAGAAGCAGGGACGTCCGCACTATCACCTGTTGATCGCTGTGGAATGGGACACGCAACCCGATCGATTCGACTGGGAATCATTCGATGGCTGCCAAGCAGAACGGCGGATAAACGGTCCAACATCTGTGTTCCGTGAATTGCGTGCACGATACAAGGCATCGGCGGCACCTGAGCTCGTGCTCATGTGGTCAATGCTCCGCAAGGTGCTACCCCGTTACGGGCTGGGCCGCGCCGAGTTGCTACCTTTACGAAAGGGAAAACCTGTGCGGAGAAGACCACGAATGAATACCTTGGCCTTGCCTGTGCTTTCCTGAACTGGCTCGAACGCAACGGCCTGTTATCCCACAACCCACTGCGCCGGGTCACCAAGGCGGACACCAAGGGCAAAGAACGGCGGGTGCGACGTGCCCTGACTCAAAAAGAAATCACGAGCCTGATCGCCATCAGCGGAGCTCGCACCCTGCCCTACTTACTCGCGATCTATACCGGTTTGAGACGTGGAGAAATCAAACAGCTTCTGTGGTTGGATGTGCACTTGGATGCACCCAAGCCTTACCTCGAAGTCCGCGCCTCCACAACTAAGAATAGCAAGACTGCCATTCTGCCACTCTTGCCCGTCCTGGTGGACTTATTGCGCCAACACCGCAGCAGTGAACAAGAGTTCAACGGTAAGGTTTTTAGACTTGGGGTTCCCACCGCTGAAACACTGCGCCGAGATCTCGCGACGTGTGGAATCAAAGCCGTTGATGAAGCTGGTCGGCGCATTGATTTCCATGCACTCCGGCACACGTTCGCCACCGTCTTGAACCAAGCAGGCATTCCGCCGCGCATGGTCATGGAGTTGATGCGCCATAGCGACATGCGGCTCACGCACAAGACCTACACCGACACTTCGGGCTTCGCGCTATTTGCAGAACTTGAAAAACTCTCATCGCCCTTACCTTCCCCACTAGCTTCCCCAAAATCTGTCTTTTCGGGTCCAAATCAGGGAAAGCCTGTCCAGAGTGGCTCCGATCAAGATCAAACGCGCGCTTTCCTAATTAGCGAAAGCAGAACACCTTTGGACACCATTGTCTCAGGCTGTCCAAAAGGTAAGCTGGCGGAGAGGGTGGGATTCGAACCCACGTTACCCTTGCGGGTAAACCTGATTTCGAGTCAGGCGCGTTCGACCACTCTGCCACCTCTCCGTTCAGGAAGGGCGACGGTAGGTGCAGCCCTTGAAAACGGAAGCAGAAAATACGTCCACTCTTTCCGAATGACTTTTGACCAGCTGACTAGCTGAACATGACCTGTTCGAAGTAGTTGATGACCCGTTTACGATTCGGCTTCATCAAACAGGCCTTCTGCTCAGCAAACCGGAAGTGGTAATCCCGAAAAGCATGACCTACATCGGCATGCGATTGGGCCCGACTCAAATCGAGCACGAAATCCCAGTCCGCAGTATAGGGATCAAAGCGAAGCCATTTTCTCAAATGCCACCAAACCTGCTGTGGTCGGGTGTATACATGCCGGAAAATCTCCGGTAGGACTTCCGCTTCCCCCACCCCTGCCATCATGAGTTTGCCCTTGATATCCATGGCCCGACTGGGGTCGTTGCCTGGAGAACAGGGTATGACAATAGTTCTTGTAACCAAAAGAAAATGCCTGGGGACAGTAGTCGGTTGGTGGCAATTCACATTCTACCAATAGCGCTTCCCTGTTGATTATCTTGAGTTTGCATTCCTTCTGCAACGGGCATTCCACCGTTCCCGAATTCTTTGAGCAATCTGTGCTTCCGGATTGATTATTCACGCGACTCCTATATATTTCTTATTATCTATATGTCCAATTGAAAAACACGGGATTTTGGTGATTCAAGCAACTAATATGGTAATTCTTATCGGTGGGAAAAATCGGAAAAGACAAAGTAACCCTGTGCGCAGTTGTTGAACGGCAACTGCTTGAGGTAATTGAATCACGTCGAGATGCCCTGACCCTTTCACGGAGTGCCTATACCGCACTCATTTTGAAAAAGTGGCAAAAAGACGGTTTCCCGCCGGTCAGTTCTGCCGATCTGGCCATTCTGGAGCTGACCAGAAAGCAGGAAAATCGCTGATGAGGAAACTGTGGCTGGCTATGTTGGTCGGCCGGAATGCCACGGTTGCACTCCACCCTTCCCGCTAATTGCACCACGCCATCAGGTGTTGTCGTCCTCATGATCCTGCACCGCCCGCTGATTGGCCGGCAGGTGATGCGGGAAAAAGAAATAGTAGTTCATCAGCCACCAGCTGCGCGAGGACCGGTAAAACAAGGCCGGAAACACGATCGAACCCACACCCGCCAAAATGATCGCCAGGGTCGTCCCGATGATCTCGTTATAGGCCAACAGTGCCACCGGGGTCAGGAAACCCACTAGCGTCACCCCGTAATTGAGTGAGAGAGAGCCCAAAAAAAACCCTTCGTCACGTTCAATCTTGAGCCCGCAGCTGGGACATTCCTGATTGGTTTCAAACCAGGTGCCGACCCTGAACAAGGTGCGCTGACCACAATTGGGACAGCAGTTGCCCAGTCCCCGGGCGATGATTTGAATGCGGGTTACCTTCATGGTTCAATGAGTAACGAGTTTATTTGCTCCGGCAATCCGATCCGCTGTATCCGGCCTCGCCGAGACCGGACCTGGGGCACCGACCCGGCTACAGCAAATGAAAACGCTCCACTCAATGAGTGGAGCGTTGGATAAATTCGCAACTGTGATTGCTGAATCAGGCGCCGAGCTGATATCGCACGAAGCGACGGATTTGGATATTCTCGCCAATCTTGGTGATGCGCTCGGTCAAAATGTCCTTGATGGTCTTCTCGGGCTGCTTGACGAAGGGTTGATCGAGCAAGGCCACCGTGGAGTAATATTTCTCGAGTTTGCCTTCGACGATCTTTTGCACGGCGGCCGGCGGTTTCCCCGCTACCTGGGCCATGGCGATTTCGCGCTCCTGGGCCACATTGGCTTCGGGCACCTCATCGCGACTCACCACGCTGGGGCTGGCCGCGGCGATTTGCAGGCAGAGGTCTTTGACGAACGCTTTGAAGTCCTCGTTGCGGGCCACAAAATCGGTCTCGCAATTGACCTCGATCAACACGCCAACTTTGCCGCCCACGTGGATGTAGCTTTCAATCAAGCCCTCCTTGGTGTCTCGGTCGGCCTTCTTGGCCGCGGATGCCGCGCCTTTTTTGCGCAGGATGGTGCTGGCCTCGTCAACGTTACCGTTGGCTTCGGTCAGGGCTTTCTTGCAGTCCAGCAAACCCGCGCCGGTGGCGACGCGCAGTTCATTGACCATTTTCGCTGTGATGGTGATACTCATTAGTTCAATTTCCTAAGGGGGAGGATTACTCGGCCTTGACCGGGGCCTTCTTGGCTTTGACCGGCTTCTTTTTCACCGGGACAACATCGGGATCGAGATCGTCGATATCCACGGGCAGTTCGTCCTCGTTTAGTTCGGTCGGAACCTTGTCCGCCTCGGCGGACACCTTGAGGTCAATGCCTGCCGCGGCGGCGACAGCGGCAGTGGCACCCTTGAGATCGGCGGCCCCACGGGCGGCCCGGCGGGTGTCACGCTGGTTCAAGCCATTTTGCACGGCTTCCAAGATCGTTTCCACAATGATGCGAATGGACTTTACCGCATCGTCGTTGCCGGGGATGGCGTAAGTCAGCAGGGAAGGATCGGAGTTGGTGTCCACCAGACCGATGCTGGGGATACCCGCGCGCTCTGCCTCGGCGACGGCGATCTTCTCGTGGTTGACGTCCACAATGAACATGGCGGAAGGCATGCCATCCATGTCGATAATGCCATTGAAATTGCGCTGCATGCGGCCCATCTCGCGTTTGATGGCGGCCTGCTCCTTGGAAGAGAACTTGGACAGTTCGCCATCGGTATCCATCCGTTGATAGTTCTTATACTTGGCGATGGATTTCTTGACGGTCTCGTAATTGGTCAGGGTGCCGCCGAGCCAGCGATCCACACAGAAGGGCATGTTCACGGAGGAGGCTGCTTCGCGGACGATTTCCTGCGCCTGTTTCTTGGTGCCGACGAAGAGCACGTTGCCGCCGTTGGCGACCGTGTCCTCGATAAACGCATAGGCTTTCTTGAGACCCTCGAAGGTCTTGCCGAGGTCGATGATGGAAATACCCTGACGATGATCGAAAACAAAAGGTTTCGAACGGGGATTCCAACGCTTGGTCTGGTGCCCGAAATGCACGCCGGCATCGAGCAGGTCTTTGGGAGTGATGTTCATGTGATCTGTGTATCTTGGCGATTACCCAGGTCGGCCGATGGGCCGCCTTGCGATCGTTCTGATTTTTCTAGGTTGATGGTTTTACTGACAGAGCGGTCAAAAACAGAGATGCTCACCGCTGCTGGCAAGCGTGAATTCCAAAATCACTAAAATGGCGTTGACACACCCATGGCCGCTTCGCACGTTGCCCTTCCCACTGTTGCAGGGTGGAGCAGTCTGGTAGCTCGTCAGGCTCATAACCTG
>JAIPJW010000077.1 GCA_021734075.1 Cephaloticoccus sp. | reverse complement strand
GTGGTGCCGCTGCGCCGGGCCACCGTCAAATCCACGGTGGCCGCCGAGGATTTGCGGGCCACGGCGAGCAACTATCCCCGCCGTATTCTGCTGGCCGAGGACAACGTGGTGAATCGCAAACTGGCGCTGGCGATGCTTGGACATTTGGGCTACGCCCCGGACAATGTGGTGAACGGGCAGCGCGCGCTGGAAGCCTGCCGCCAAAAAACTTACGATCTGGTTTTCATGGATGTGCAGATGCCGGAGATGGACGGCCTTGAGGCGTGCCGGCAGATCCGCCAGTTGCCCGGGCCCCAGCCGGTGATCATCGCCATGACGGCCAACGCCATGCTGGAGGACCGCGACAAGTGCTCGGCAGCGGGCATGGATGATTACCTGTCGAAACCGGTGAAGCTGGAGGACCTGCGCCGTATGATTCTCGCTACCCATGCGATGACGGAAGGTAAGGTAAACCCATGAACTTTGAACACTCTCCACTGGTCCCATGCGGGACCGGCGTGACGGCAAGCCGTAGGCCATAAGATGAATACAGACAACTCCAGTTTACCTCGCATTCGAACCTTGGCGGGACTGATTCTGGTTGGCAGCGGGGTGCTCCTGGGCGGGGGCATGTTGGTGGTCTGGTTGTTTGGCGACTGGAGGTTGACCATGTTCGGTCCGGATTACGTGCCGATGGCGCCGAGCACGGCAGGACTATTCGTGGTCCTCGGACTCACGGCGTTGGTGCTGCGCGGACTCCGGCTGGGGTCGTGGAGCCATCGCGTGGTCCTGGTGACGGGCGTGGGGGCGACCGTGCTGGTGGCGGGGTCGGTGCTGGGTGCGTGGATTTTCGGTTGGTCGCTCCCGCTGGTTAAGTGGTGGGCTGCCGCGGAGGCGATCCGGGTGGGGGCGATTCCGGTTGGTCGCATGTCGCATCTGACGGCGATGGTTTTTCTGTTGGTCAGTGCCGGGCTGACCTTGACATCCACACGGTGGAGGCAAACCGAACCGGCGGTATGTGCGGCGGGCCTTGCTTTGGGCACCGGATTCTTGGTCAGCCTGTTCGTATCCGTGGGTTACCTAACGGGGTCCCCGATCCTTTATGGGGGCGAGGTGGTGCCGATGGCCCTCCTGACGGGGTTGGGCCTGATGGTCCTCGCATTGGGTCTCCTGCTCTCCGGCCCGCTTTGTCCGGCACTGCTGCAATGGCGGCGCGAGCGGGCCAATGCGTCCTCGGTGCCGGCACCAGATCAATTCGCTCAGCTGCTGACCGCAGCCACCGCAGGTATCGTGCTCATGATTTCGCTGTTTGGATTCATCTATATTCGCAGTCAACAAACCACGACCCGCGAACAGGCGTATGAGCAACTGGACGGCATCGCTGCACTCAAGGCGGAACAAATCACCCAGTGGCGGCGGGAACGACTCGGCGAAGCCAATTTTCTGATGCGCGCTCCGGCCGTGGCGCGGGACATCCTCGCTATGATTGACAGCCCCAATGGCGCGCAGGATCGCCAGGCGGTGCGTGGATGGTTGGAGAACATAAAGGCCGGCGATCGCTATGAAGCGGTGATGGTGTTCGACGAACAACTGAATCTGGTGTTTTCGATTCCGGAAATGACTCGGGGCGAGATTGCCACGCCGTATGGGGCGCTGCGGGCGGCATTGGTCAGCGGCACGGTCCAAGAGGTAGACCTACACCCCTCAAAAGAGTTCAACGATGCACACTACAACCTGCTGGTGCCGATCCGGCCCCTGGGAGGTGACGCCGCGGCTGCGGCCAAGGCACTGGTGTCCCTGAGACTCAATCCGGCTCATTACCTTTTCCCGAAGATTCTTTCATGGCCGGTGGCCAACTCGACGGGGGAGAGCCTGATCGTGCGACGCGATAGCGATGAGGTGGTCTTTCTGAGTCCGCTACGCCGCTACGCGGGCCCGTTGTTCTCGTTGAGATATCCCATCGCAGACTTGCAGCTGCCGGCGGCCCGGGCCGTGCGGGGCGAAATCGGAGTGTTTGCGGGTAAGGATTACGACGGCGTGCCGGTGCTGTCGTCCAGTCGACGCATTCCCAATTCACCCTGGATTCTGGTAGTCAAAGTGGACCAAGCCGAGGTTTACGGTCCGATGCGAAAGACGGCGGCGATGACCGGCCTATTTTTCGGCCTGCTGATAACCTCCATCGTGCTGGCCGCCGGTTTCCTCGGACGGCAGCGGCGCTTGATTTCCATGCAGCGGGTATTGGAGGCGGAAAGATCCCGCAACGCACTCGCTTCGCGGATAGCCCTGCTCACCCGGCATGCCAATGACATCATTTTGCTGCTCGACACCAGGGGCAAGATTCTCGAGGCCAATGAACGGGCCCTGTTGACCTACGGTTACACGCTGGCGGAACTGCAAGGCCTGCCCCCGGGGGTCCTGCGCGCTCCGGAATCGGCGGATGATTTGGAAACCCAGTTCCGGAAATTTGCCTCGGCTGAGGGCGGGGTGATCGAGACGCAGCACCGCCGCAAGGACGGCACCACACTTTTTGTGCAGATCAGCGGCCGGGCCGTTCCGTCGGCCGACGGTGACATTTTGCTGGTAATCCGCGACATCACCGAGCGAAAGGCGCATGAGAAGGAAATTGAACGGCTGGTCCGGTTGTATGATGTGCTGAGCCAGGTGAACCAGGCGATTGTCCATGCCGCCGAGCCAAGTGCACTGGTGCAGGAGGTTTGCCGGATTTTGTGCGTTCGTGGGGAATTTCGGCTCGCATGGGTTGGTTGGATCAATGCCGAAACGGGGTTGCTTGAAGTCATGACGCAGCATGGAGATGCAACCGGCTTCCTGAAGCATTTGGCAGGGATTTATGACAATTCGGACGCCGCCCCCGGTCCCATCCGGCAGGCGATCCGGGAGAACCGCAGCCAGGTCTCCCCGGATATCCAACACGACCCTCAGACCCGGCCGTGGCATGACGCGGCGCGAGAGGCGGGGTTTAACGCGTCGATGTCGATTCCTCTCCAGTTGGCGGGTGAAATCCAAGGCGTCTTGACGGTTTACTCCGACGTAGCGGGCTTTTTCGGAGCGCAAGAGATCGCGCTCCTTGAGGAGGCCGGCTCCGACATCTCCTTCGCCCTGGCCAATCTGCATCGGATGGAGTTGCAAGGACGCGCCGAGCAGGCCTTGGCTGAGAGCGAGCACCGGCTGGACATCGCGACGCGGTCAGCCGGAATCGGCACGTGGGATTGGCAGGTGGCGGGCAACCGCCTGATCTGGGATGAACGCATGTATGCGCTGTATGGCGTCGGACCCGATGATTTTTCGGGGGCCTATTCGGAGTGGATAGATAGGCTGCATCCGGATGACCGGGAGGCGTGCCTGACTCTTACTCGCGATGCCTTGGCAGGCACGAAACCCTATGACACGGAATTTCGCGTGGTCTGGCCCGATGGCCAGGTCCGCGTGATTGAAGCCCACGCGACCGTGTTTCGGGATGACGGCGGCACGGCCGTGCGGATGATAGGCGTGAACTGGGACATTTCGGAACGGGTGCGGGCGGAGCAGACTCTCAAAAATTTGCTCCAACATTCGGGCGCCTTGTTGAAGGAGGTGCATCACCGGGTGAAAAACAACCTGCAGGTGATCACCAGTTTGTTGCGCCTCGAGGCGGGCAAGAGCAAGCATGCCGCTACAAAAGAGGTGCTGGCCGAGATGCAGGGCCGCATCCGCTCCATGGCGCTGCTGCACGAGACCCTTTACCGCACGGGCGATTTTGCCCTGATTGACCTGGAGAATTACCTGCAGCAGCTGGCCACCCAGCTGGTCCGTGCCCTGAACACCGCCCCGGACCGGGTGCAATTGGCTTTGACCCTCGCCCCGATCAAGTTGGAAATCGACCAAGCCATACCCTGCGGCCTGATTGTGAACGAACTTTTGACCAATGCCCTCAAACACGCGTTTCCCGCCGGCCGGGTTGGGCAAGTCCGATTGACCGTTCAACCGGTGGCCCCGGGCCAAATGAGCATTCAGGTGAGCGATGATGGGGTGGGGTTGCCTCCAGATTTTGATCTGGCGCGGATCAATTCACTGGGCCTGCAGTTGGTCTCCGATCTGGCCCGGCAATTGCGGGGAAAACTTGCGGTTGGTCCGGGGTCGACCTTCACCATTCTTTTCACCCCTCAGAAATTGGATTCCCGCAGTCATGACTCCGCACCCTTTTCCATTTGAGCCTTGATCATGCCGACTTCCCCAACCCCAGCCCCCGCCTTGGTTGAATCCATCGAGTCCGTAACGTCCGCTAATTTGGATTCCGCCGCGGCCCGGCCACTTCGGGCCAGCCGTTTGTTTGTCATTTTGCTGGTGGCAATATTTGCAGTGGAACTTGGCATCATGTGGGCCTTGCGCCAGATGCCGGAGCTCCCGCCGCTCCTCGCCGCCCTGCTGGACGCGACCATGCTCGCCGTGCTGGTTTTTCCCGCGATTTATCTGCTCTGTTTTCGCCCCATGCAGGCCCAAATGCAGGCGCGGGTGGCGGTCGAGGCGGATCTGCAAAGCCTGAATCAGTCGCTGGAACAGCGCATGGCGGCCCGCACGCAGGAACTGGAGGTGATCAACAAAGGCCTGCAACGGGCAATGGCCGCGGCGCTGGCAACCGAAAAATCCCTGCAACAATCGCTGCGGGAACAGGAGGCGCTGCTGAAGGAGGTGCACCACCGGGTGAAGAACAACCTGCAGGTGATCAACAGCCTCCTGCGACTGGAGTCGTCACGTCACCCCGAACCCGGCACCAAGACGGTGCTCCGGGAAATGCAGGGGCGCATCCACTCGATGGCCCTGTTGCACGAATCACTTTACCGCACGGGAAATTATGCCGCCGTCAACCTGGCGGATTATCTGCGGCAACTGGCAACCCGTCTGATTCATGGGCACACCCCCACGACCCAACTGGTGAAATTGGCGCTGGATATCAACCCGGTCATGGTCGGGATGGAAGAGGCGATACCCTGCGGGCTGATCGTGAACGAGTTGCTGACCAACGCCCTCAAGCACGGCTTTGCGGATGGTCGCAATGGCACCGTCAGTTTGATGCTGACGGGCGAGTTGGATGGTCGGGTGTTACTGCGTGTGAGCGATGACGGGGTGGGTCTGCCGCCGGATTTTGACACCTTGCGGCAACAAAGCCTGGGCTTGCAGTTGATCGATGACCTCACGCAGCAATTGCAGGGTTTGCTGACGCTCGGCCCGGGACCGGGAACCAGCTTCACCATTGAGTTCAAAGCCAAGGTCGGAGGCAACCTCTCGTCCCTGCAGATCAGTAGGACAGCGGGTGGGCTGGGTTGACCTTGCGATCAGTCGGACCGTAGGTGGACCGGGCGCTCCGTCGCCCGGTCAGTTTGGAACGGTGCGTGGAACGGGGGAGCGAAATGGTCGCGCGCGGAGCGCACGACCCACCTTGAGCATGCGCAAAGACGAGTTGAATCGGATGGATCAGGTGGGCGGAGGGTGGGCCGGGCGCTCCGTCGCCCGGTCAGTTTGGCACGGTGCGAGGAACGGTGAGCGAAGCGGTCGCGCGCGGAGCGCACGACCCACCTTGGTCTGAAACTGAATCAGCTCAAGCATCGATAGTCCTGGCAGGCTCCCATACCCAGGGCCAGTCTGCGGCATGCTTGCAGAGCCCTTTGACGACGGGATTTTGGCGGATGTAACCAGCCTTCAAATCATGTTCCCTGGCATTACGAATACGATGGTCGAAGTAGCCATCCTGCCACGAAACTCGGGTTTGGACGGCATGAAAGTGCTTCCACTCTCCGATGATCCGCGACATCGCCAATTCCTTGGGAAAGGAAAGCAACGCATGGAGATGATCCGGCATCAGCAGAAACAAGCTGCACCACCAGCGCTGCCTCTGGTTGTAATGTTTTACAGATTTCAACAGGGCCGCTCCGATTGTGGCTTCGGTCAATGCAGCAACGCCTGTTGGCATGGGTATGGCGCGAATTCTGATGTGAAAGGTTGATCCTGATGCCACCCAACCTGGCACGCGGTGATGCAATTTGAGTCTGGGCGGGAATGCATCGCTCATGTCTTCAAGTAAGAGCATGCTCGGCGCCGGGTCAACCAGGGCGCACAGGTCGCGCGCGGAGCGCACGACCCACCTTGAGCATGCGCAAAGACGGTTGGATCGGGTGGATCAGCGGGACAGTGGGTGGACCGGGCGCTCCGTCGCCCGGTCAGTTTGGCACGGATGTGCGAGGAACGGAAGAGCGGGACAGGTCGCGCGCGGAGCGCACGACCCACCTTGGGCTTGCGCAAAGACGAGTTGAAACGGATGGATCAGGTGGGCGGAGGGTGGACCGGGCGCCCCGTCGCCCGGTCGGTTTGGGGCGGTGCGAGGAACGGGCGAGCGAAGCGGTCGCGCGCGGAGCGCCCGACCCACCTTGGGCTTTCGCAAAGACGAGTTGAATCAGATGGATCAGTAGGGCGGAGGGTGGACCGGGCGCTCCGTCGCCCGGTCAGTTTGGAACGGTGCGAGGAACGGGAGAGCGAAATGGTCGCGCGCGGAGCGCACGACCCACCTTGGATTACGTTGCATGTGCGGGTGAATGCCTGGTTTCCTTACTTTTGTCCGTGCCTTTGCCCACAGCTTGGCCATCCTGACCATGCAGTGCCATGAGCAAACCGCGCATACTCATTGTCGAGGACGAGACCATTGTGGCCCGCGATATCGGCGAGCAACTGGTCGAGCTGGGCTTTGAGCCGGTGGGCTTTTGCAGCCGGGGCGAGGAAGTTCTGGCAGAGGCGCAACTGCAGCGACCTGATCTGGTGTTGATGGACATCCACCTCGCCGGTGTGATGGACGGGATCGAGGCTGCCGGCTTGCTCCGTGATCACTTGAATGTGCCGGTCGTGTTTCTCACGGCCTTTGCCGAGACGGAAACTTTCGACCGTGCCGTCGGTTCCGATCCCTTTGGTTACATCATCAAGCCCTTCACCCCGCGTGAACTGCGCACGGTGATCGACATCGCGCTCTTCAAACACGGCAGTCAGGAGCAAACCCGCCAGAGCCGGGCGCTGCTGCAGGCGGTTTTGGAGACTGCGCAGGAAGGCTATGGGCTGACCGACATGGCGGGTCGGTTGCTGGAGGTGAATGCGGCGTGCGAAAGGATCACCGGTTACAAACGGGAGGAATTGCTTGCAATGTCGTTGGCCGACCTGGATGCGGAGCGAGCCACGACTGATTTTGCGGGAGCTTTGGCCCGGATTGCGACTGCCGGATCAATCCACGGCGAACGGCAGATTGTGCGCCGGGACGCGAAGGTCATCGACGTCGAGTTTAGTGCCCAGTTTCTGCCGGACGAGGGCGGGCGCCTGGTATTCTTCATTCGTGATATCACCCAACGCAAGGCCCGGGCCCGTGAGCTCGAACTCAAGAGTGCCGCTCTGGCCGCGGCCGCCAATGCGATTGTGATCACCGATCGCGAGGGGGTCATCACCTGGGCCAATGAGGCGTTCAGCACCCTCACGGGTTATGCCCTGGCCGAGGCGGTGGGCCGCAATCCGAAGGAGATCATCAAATCGGGGCAACATCCCGTTGGATTCTACCGCGAGATGTGGGAGACGGTGCTGGCGGGCAAGGTCTGGAGTGGAGAACTGATCAATCGGCACAAGTCGGGGCGGCTATACCACGAGGCGATGACCATCACTCCCATGCGGGAGGCGGGAGGTGAAATCGAGCACTTCATCGCCATCAAGCAGGATATTTCCGCGCGCAAGGCGGCCGAGGAGAAATTGCGGGACAGCGAGGAACGCTACCGTGCGCTCTTTGACAACAACCCTCTGCCGATGTGGCTCTACGATGTGGAGACCTTGCGGTTCCTCGCAGTCAATGACACCGCCGTGCAGAAATACGGCTACTCCCGGGAGGAGTTCCTTGGCTTGAAAATCACCCGCATACATCCCGAAGAAGATGTGGAAAGACTGTTGGGCCGGTTGCAGGAGAAGCGGGAGTCCACCCCGGCTCAAAACGAGTGGCGGCATCGGCGCAAGGACGGCACCGTCTTTCCCGTGCAGGTCATCGCCCGGCCTTTGCAATATCAGGGCCGTTCGGCCTGGTTGGTCATGGCCGAGGATATCTCCGAGAAGAAGCAGCTGCAGGATCAATTCATGCGTGCTCAGCGCATGGAGAGTCTGGGGCTGCTGGCCTCGGGCATTGCGCACGATCTTAACAACATGCTGGCCCCGGTGCTGTTCACCGCCCCGCTGCTGCGGGGGAGTGTGACGTCGGAGCGCGATCTGGGCATTCTCAACATCCTGGAAAAAAGCGCCGAGCGCGGCACCGGCCTGGTGCGGCAGATCCTGGCCTTTGCCCACGGTTCAACGGGAGCGCCTCGCATCACGCAGGTGAAACACATTGCCCGGGATGTCATCGAAGTGCTCGAGGTCACCCTGCCCAAGAGCATCACCTTGGAGAGCAACATCATTTCCGATGCCTGGCCGGTGGAGGTTAATCCCACCCAAATTCACCAGGTGTTGCTCAACCTCGGTGTCAATGCCCGCGATGCGATGCCTGATGGCGGCGTGCTGACTTATTCAATATTCAACCGAACCTTGGACGCCGAGGCGGCCGCGCCCATAACCGACGGGCGCAGCGGAAACTGGCTTGTAATCGAGGTCACGGACACCGGTTCAGGCATCCCTCCCGAGGTGCTGCCGCACATCTGGGATTCATTTTTCACCACCAAGGGCGAAGGCAAGGGCACCGGACTCGGCCTGTCCACGGTGCGCAGCATTGTGACTTTGCACCAAGGTTTCGTTCAAGTGGAGACGGTCGTGGGGCGGGGCACGACCTTCCGGATCTATTTGCCCGCCAGTGCAAACGCCGGGGCGGCGAGTGGCTCGGCCCATCCCCTGCCGGTAGCCAAAGGTCGGGAGGAATGGATCCTGGTGGTGGACGACGACGACATGATTCGAGAAATCACCAAGGCGGTGCTTACCCAGCAGGGCTATCGGGTTATTGAATGTGCCGACGGCATCGAGGCCATTGTCAATTACAACGAACGTGCGCGGGACGTGGCCCTGGTCATCACTGACATCGACATGCCCAACCTCAACGGGGCGGTTTTGCTCGCCACCCTGCGGAAACTCAATCCACAACTGCGGATCATCGGAATGAGTGGCATGGCCAGCGCGAGCATAGGCACAGAGGCTTTGAATGAAGTCAGGCAGCAGGCCAATGCCTTCCTTGCCAAGCCTTTTTCCGCAGCTACACTGCTTGAAACCGTGCAACAGGTGCTGGCGTCCAAACCCTGATCGGCCTGCATCTCTCTGACCCATTTGCCGATGGCCTCCATCCTCATCCTTGAAGACGACGACATGTTTCGCGGCTTTCTGGCCGACGCCCTGAAGAGCGCGGGTCACGAGGTGAGGGAGGCTGCGGATGGGGAAAAGGGTCTGCGGATGTTCAACGCGCAGCCGGCGGACCTGGTGCTGACTGACATCATCATGCCGGGCAAGGAAGGCATCGCCACGGTGCGGGAGTTGCGCAAGGCCCACCCCGGTCTCGGCATCATCGCGATGTCGGGCGGCGTGGCCATCAATTCACCCTTGTATCTGGATATCGCGCAGGGGCTGGGTGCCGACCGCAAGCTGCAGAAACCCTTCAGGCTCGAAACCCTGTTGCAGACGGTGGACGAAGTGCTGGCCATGGG
The DNA here is from genome assembly GCA_021734075.1 of Cephaloticoccus sp. Classification (GTDB taxonomy): domain Bacteria; phylum Verrucomicrobiota; class Verrucomicrobiia; order Opitutales; family Opitutaceae; genus Cephaloticoccus. The sequence continues at coordinate 6,259 of JAIPJW010000077.1, read as the reverse complement.
CAACACTCCACGGGTGCGGACCAGACCCAAGCCAAAGGAAGGCTGAGGCACATCATGCGCCGGACCCTTCCGTCACGGGCAAACCCGAAAGCCTTGGAGTGGGGCTCGATACCGTGATGGGTTTGCGCGGCGAAGCACAGGACCATCCGGATTTGACTCGCTCCGGATCTCTTGGCCGATGAAGTCTTAATCCCAAGCCGGCAACTGCAACCGAGTCTGACCGCCGTGACCCTTTCGATGCATTACGTTTGGGGCAAACATTCATGACAACACTTGTATCGGGCCTCATGAGCAAAAGCAGTATGAGGGTGCGGAGATCCGTCCTCGTCGCGGTCGTCGCCAATTTGCTCACGACGTTGCCCGCGAGGGCGGTTTCGCCACATCCTGAGGAAATGACGGAATCGCTGCAGTGGGTGGCCGCTAACTTCCAGACCGGGAAGGAGGCGAACAAATCATCGCCTTTCTTTTCGTTCACTTATGATGGCGTCTCTTGGTCGACCATGCGCGAGACTTGGGACTGCAAACGCACGGCGCGTTTGCTCGATGACCAGCGCACGGAATACACGCTGACCTACACGGATCGTGAGACGGGATTGGTGGTTCGGTGCATGGGTATCGCATACCTCGATTTTCCCACCGTCGAATGGACGCTCTATTTCAAGAATACGGGCGACCAAAACACCCCGATCCTCGCCGACATCCAGGCCATTGATTACGGGTTTAACAACCCGGCGGACGGGAAATTCACCCTGCATTACAACCGGGGTGATTTCCGGGCCGCCGAAAGTTACGAACCGCTCACGGCCACGATGGGACCCGGTTTTTCCCAGCAGTTCAGCCCCGTGGGCGGCAAGGCTACGAACGGTCAGTTTCCCTATTGGAACGTGGAGATGCGGGATGGCGGCGTGCTCATAGCCTTGGGCTGGCCCGGGCAATGGGCCGCCCAATTCGAGCGCGACCAGAGCACCTCGCTGAACGTGCGCGCCGGCCAGGAACTGACGCATTTCACCCTGCATCCCGGCGAGGAAGTCCGCTCACCATTGGTCGTATTGCAGTTTTACCGGGGTGGGCCGGTTCGGGCCCAGAACATCTGGCGTCGCTGGATGCTGGCCCACAACTCACCCCGCCCGTTTGGCCAACCGCTCCAGCCCATGTCGATTTTTTGCAGCGGTGGTTTCTTTCCGGGCCTCAAGGTCAGTGCCGCCTCCGAAAAGCAGTTCATCGATGTTCTGACCAAGGAAGGGATTCAACTCGACTATTGGTGGATGGACGCCGGTTGGTATCCCTGCACTGATTGGGTCCGCACCGGCACGTGGGAACCCGACCCCGAGCGTTTTCCCGACGGACTCAAGGAGATTAGCGATTACGTCCATGTGCGGAACATGAAGCTGATCGTGTGGTTTGAACCGGAGCGATCCGAGCCCACCCACTGGTTGACCGTGAACCATCCGGAATGGCTCTACCAAGCCAGGGAAGGGGACGTGGTGGTGAATCTCGGCAACCCCGAGGCCCTGAATTGGATCATCAATCATTTCGACCAGCTGATTACGACCCAAGGCATCGATGTGTATCGGCAGGATCTGAACAAGAACCCGCTCGATTCCTGGCGGGCGGAGGATGCGGTGGATCGGCAGGGGATCGCCGAAATCAAGCACGTCTGCGGCTACCTGACCCTTTGGGATGAACTGCAGCGCCGCCATCCCGGCCTGATGATTGATTCCTGTGCCGGCGGCGGACGGCGCAACGATCTTGAGACCCTGCGCCGCGCCGTCCCGTTGTTGCGCAGCGATTATCAAACGATCACCGACGAACCGGAATACATTCCCGGCAACCAAGCCCAAACCTACGGCCTCTCCTCGTGGCTGCCGTTTTATGGCAGTGGCATTTATCTGGGGCCCATCAGACCGGTGGAGAACATGCGCAGCAGCTTGTGTCCCTCTTTCGGCATGTGCGTCGACGTGCGCAAAGGCGACATCGACTGGGATCTCTATCGGAAATTGATGGCGCAGTGGCGCCAAGTGGCGGGTTGCATGCTCGGCGACTATTATCCCCTCACGGCGCACAGCCTTAGTTTGGACACTTGGATCGCCTGGCAATTCAACCGACCCGAACAGGGTGACGGCATGATTCAGGCATTTCGTCGGGACTACAACCCCACCAATTTGCTGACGGCGAAATTGCATGGACTGGAGCCGGAGGTCGTTTACGCCGTGAAGAACCTCGACGACGAATCCGTCCGGGAAATTTCGGGCCGCGAATTGATGGCGGACGGACTCGCCATCAACATCACAACGCAGCCTGGCTCGGCCTTGATTTACTACAGGAAAAAGCCCTGAGCTAGCGGGGACTTGCTTCGGATTGTCGAGTTTTCTTCGGCGCTCAATGAACTTTAGCGGGAGTTGTTCAGGCCCGAAGGGGCTAGCTTGACACCCGCGTGCGACACGCGGCTCAAGTCCCGTCTAAGCACGCAAAAGCCCCGCACGTTTATCTATAAACGCACGGGGCTAATTTGCCCGCCGTCGCGCAAGGCTATGGCGGGCAATTTTCTTTCCAATTTGGAAAGAAAATTGGTGGAGGTGGCGGGAGTTGAACCCGCGTGTTTCAGACCTTCACGCATCGCATCTACCGTCATAGGGTGACTTTAATCTCGCCGGAGTTACGCGATCACCCGCGCTTAAGCTCCAGCCAACTCCCAGATGAAGATACGGTATGCGTTCCGCGAGTCGCGCCACATACTATGCCTGCTGTCGGCGTCGGTTTCGGCTAGCAGGTGTCGCCGGACCAACGTAGCGGCCTATTAGGCTGCTAGGGGCATTTCTTCGTAGTTGCCGCTTATTGTTTTTGCAGGGGGATTAACGAGAGACCTAACACTCTCGAACGGCAGCGGTGCACTCCAATCAGAAATCGAATCCAGAACACCCCCAAAAGGGAATAGTCGGATGATTGGCGATGAACCAATCAAAGAACAGGTCGGACAACATGCGGGATGCCGCTGGCAAGTGCAAGCTCTGCAATTTGGGCACCTCATTGGGGTGACGTTTAGCCTGCCGAGAGGCGAACCAACCTGAGACCGATTCATCTCACGCAGAGACGCAGAGGAGAAGGAAATGGGGGCGGTGCGTGGCTGCGGCTGCACCCGATTGGCCAAGCTGCGTTCATAGGGTATGTTAGGGGGACTTAAATCACTGGCCGGATGGCGGAATTCAGAGGGCCAACTGTCCCATAGGATTGTCGGCCCTTCCGGCAGAGGTCATATTTTCGTCGTGCCTTTTCGTTTCAGTTTTCCGCTGATGCTGTTTTTGCCGGTTCTAAGCTGGTCGCAGACCACCTATTATTGGGCCGGTGATGCCCATGATCCCACGATCGGCGGCAGCGGAAACTGGCACGCGGATCCGAGTTGGAGTTCGACGGCTGCGGGTTATACGGCCGCCGCTTGGGCCAACGGAACCAACAACGCCATTCTGGGTGGGACGAACAGCGGAGTCGTCACACTCAATGGTTACGGCGTTAGTGGTTCCAGCCTCACGCTGCAGCGCGATTTCTCGATCAACACCCAGGGCAATGTCATCTCCTTCCAGACGTTGGCTTGGGCTGATTCGGCGACCACGCTCTCCCTGACCGGTGGAGGCTCGCTGTCCGCGCTCATCAGTTCCGGCACGATCATAATGTCCGGTGCCGGCACAACGTTGCAACTCGGCGGAACCCATGTGGTGTCGGGCGGCGTGGTGGAAGCGGGTGACGGCACTTACCTGCTGAACGCAAACCAGGGCACGAATATGGGCTCCGCTGCGGTGGTGCTGGACGGCACGGCGACGCTGCGCGTTTTGGGTGGGACTGTGGGGTTGGGTTCCCTCACTTCGGCGGCTTCCGGCACGGGCGTGGTGGAAAACGGTCACGGGATTCGATCGGGGCAGTTGAACGTCAACCAGGCCAGCGGTTCGTCCACCTATACCGGGATCATTCGCGATAACAGTAGCGGGCCCCAAACCTACGCCTATCTGCGGGTGATCAAGGATGGGCCTGGCACATGGATCCTCGGCGGCGCGCCCAAGACGCATACGGGCGGGACGGCCATTTACGACGGTGGGTTGCAGCTGGCCGCGGCGGATGTGCTGCCCGCGACCGGAACCGTGTCGCTGGGCTTGATGGGCACGTCCCAGGCCGGCACACTTTCGCTGGCCGGGTATGATCAGTTGATTGGTGGACTGGATGGCTCGTATGCCGGGACCTCGGTCGATCTGGGGTCCGCAACACTCAAGGTGGGCGGGTTCCCGGCATCCAACCTGGGAGCCAGCTTTGCCGGGAGCATCGTGGGCAGCGGCGGACTGGTCAAAACCGGTTTAGGTCTTCAGACCTTGAGCGGTGTAAATACCTTCAGTGGCGGGACGACCGTGGAGGGCGGCACCCTGATGATCGGAAACTCCACGGCCTTTGGCACGGGTCCGGTGCTGTTCAAGGCCGGCACCACATTCAGGTCGGGCATCAGCTCCGTGCCGGCCAACATCACGTTAGAATCGGGCGACATCCACGTGTCTTCGAGCATGTATTCGACGCAGCTCGCGGGGATCCTTGGTGGCGGGGCGCGGTTGATTTTCGATGGGGGCGGCGTTTTCACCCTGACCGGGACCAACACCTATGGGGGTGGGACGGTGGCCAGTGCCACATTGGTGATTGGTTCCGACCATGCGCTGGGCGATCCCGCCGGTGGCCTGACCCTCAACAATGGCAAACTGCAATGGACGCAGGCTTTCGATCTGGCCCCGACCCGAGCGATCACAGTGACAGGCTTCGGCACGCTGCTGCCGAATGCCTTTACGACGACCATTACGCAAGCGATCTCCGGCACCGGCACCCTCGGGCTTGATTCCAGCGGCACCGTGGTCCTCTCCGGGAACAATACCTTTAGTGGCGGACTTACAATTGGCAATCAGGGCACCGTGGCCGTCAATTCCGACACTGCGCTCGGCGCAACCGGTGGCGCGGTAACGCTTGGTGCCGGCACGCTGCGATTCATGTCGTCCATGACGGTAGACGCGTCCCGGACCTTGCAGATTGCCACGGGCACGCCCAGTGGCGGCACGATCAAGGTGGACGACGGGGTCATCGTTACCGTGCCGCAGTCTATCATCCCGCTGGGCAGTGGCAGTGCCCAGTTCATCAAGGACGGACCGGGCACGTTGATCCTGGGGGCGCCGGCAGCCTACAACGGTGGCACGTCGGTCAAGGGCGGGGTCATGAAGCTGGTGGGTGGCGACAACACGCTGCCTGCCGGACAACCGCTGACGCTGCTGGGCGGCCGGCTCGACCTGAACGGCACCAGCCAGACGGTTGCAACCCTGACCGCCGGGAGCAGTGCCGTCGACCTGAACGGTGGCACATTGGTCATGACCGCAACCTTCGATACCACTTTCGCGGCCGGCTTCGTCGGCACCGGCATGGTGCGCAAGACGGGTGGGGGACGATTCGATCTGGGCGGCAGCGGTGAGTTTGCGGGCACATTTCAACTTGAGGCGGGCAGTCTGGCCTTGGGCGGCACGCTCGCTTCGGCATCCCAACTGGAGTTGGGCAACGGAACGTATTTGTATGGCGCGGGCACGGCCGGTCGGATTGTCGCCGGGAGTGGTGCGACCATCTCGCCGGGATTCAACAACGGTCTCAATACTGGGTTGTTGAAGGCCAGTGGAGTCACACTCGCAGCGGGGGCCCATTACGTCATGGGATCGAGCAATTTGTCCGACATCCCCGGGGTATCGGCCGATCTGCTGGCGATCGACGGCACGCTCGACATTGGCGGCACAGCCGTCGACCCGGTGGTGTTTGCGCTGGTGAGCCTGAACGGCAGTTCGGCGCCCGGAGCAATGCCTGGCTTTGACGACACGCACAACCTGGCCAAAACCCTGGTCACGACGACGAGTGGCATCACCGGCATCACTGCTGACAACGTGGTGCTTGATCTCACCGGTTTTCAAAACAGTTACGTCGGCGAGTTTCACCTCCGGATGTCCAATGGGGGCAAAGACCTGATGTTGGTCTATTGGTCCACCAGCTTCGACCTGTGGTCCGACCAATATTTCACTCCGGAGGAACTGGCGGACGCCAACATCAGCGGACCTTCCGCCGATCCGGACGGTGACGGGCTGACCAACCTGCTCGAATACGCATTGGATTTGGGTCCGAAAGCGGTCGATACCACCGGGCTGCCGGAAGCGGGTTCCACCGCGACGGATTGGACCTACACCTACACGCGACCGGCCAACCG
>JAIPJW010000076.1 GCA_021734075.1 Cephaloticoccus sp. | reverse complement strand
CGAGTGCGGCCGCCGGATCGTGGATCGAACAGGGCCCCACCACGACCAACAGCCGGTCGTCGGTTCCGGTGATGATGGCCTCCACTTCGCGCCGGCTTCGGGCCACCAATTCCGCACGGGCATCACCCAAAGGCAATTCCTCCTCCAGCACGGCGGGAGCGAGCAGGGGCTTGGTCGCAACAATGCGAAGATCGGCGGTGCTTGAGGGCATGGGACCGGCCACGCTACAGCCAGGCCGGCCAATGGCAAGGGTAGGGACTGCGAACGCAAGGGCGGTTAAGGATAACCGCCCCTACCATCAAAGCCCACCGAAGGCGGGCGCGGCGATCCACGCTGATAGGTGTAGGGCCGGCCGCTGGCCGGGCATCCCGATGGATTATCCCTTGCACCTGCCCTCGGGCCGGGCCTAAACCACGCCATGGAACGGGATCCCAACGCCTCCATCTATCCGCCACATCTTGGTCGGCTTGACGAAGTTTGGGTGAGAAATCCCGTATATTTCATCACCACTTGTGTGTCCGGACGGCGTTCGCTACTGGCCGATCCGTGTATTGCAGAACATCTTTGCCATGAATGGCGCGGGGCCGAGACTCGTCACGGCTGGCTCATTGGACGTTACGTAATCATGCCAGACCATGTGCATTTCTTTGCCGTGCCGACTGATGGCGCAAAGGGTCTGAGCACAATGGTTGGCCGATGGAAGGAATGGACCGCCAAAGCCGTTCTGCGTCACATTAACCAAACGTCACCCCTGTGGCAGCATCGGTTCTTTGATCATGTGTTGCGTTCGCGAACCAGCTATGCCGAGAAATGGAATTACGTGCAGCAAAATCCCGTGCGCCGGACTCGTGAAACGATCCGAAGATTGGCCCTACGCCGGACATATTCACTTTGATGACCCACGCTGATTAATGTAGGCTTGGCCGCTGGCTGGGCTTTTGACGTGAACCCGGCCGTCGGCCGGGTCTACAAAGTCACGGCACGCGCATTTTTCACCAATGGGGAATCGAAAAGCACCGGTTCAGGTTCGGTCGTCACCAATCCCAGCTGCTCCGCGCGCGCGCGCAGCGTCAGGTAGGCGAGGGCGGCCGCCTCGTTCGCCGCCGCCGCCTTGCCGGCACTCGTCCACACCGGCGCAAAATTCGGCATCTGGTCCGGCAACAAAAGTTTTTTCTCCGCCAGAAACAGGGTGAGGGAAGCGCCCAGGGCTTCGAGCCAGACCAACGGCGAGGGCGGCGGCACATACGCCGGGGCCGCCGGATCAGCGGACCATTCCATGAAGGTGCGGACCTGCTCGTGCAATTTGGACAATTCGGCGTCCGCCGTGGCCGGGGTCCAGCGCGCCATGAATTGCTTGCGCTCGCGGAATTTCTTCACCTCCCAAACCCGCAGGATCATCTGGTAGTCGCCGGCCTTTTGCTGCAGCGCCCCGGTGATGATGTAGTCCAGCTTGGTCCCGGCGGTATCCACCACCTGACGCAGGTTGTCGGTCGACCATTCGGTCCCAAAAAGCGCGTAGTGTCCGGGGACCCCGGGTTCACTCAGGACCCCCGCCACGGCGACGGGTGCGTAGTGGGGCGAATAATAAAACGTCTCGGCCAGCCAGAGCGGCAGGGCCCGGCTGAGCCGGCCCATTTCCTCCTCGGGCTTCCCTGCCATTTCCTTGAGCCCCGCCAAACCAGGCAGGGCAAGTTGGGCAAACGCCACCCGTCGCACGTTGTCGCCCTTGGCGGGAAACAACTCCATCGCCGCTTCCAGCCCGTATGACCAGATCGGCTTGCTGATGCTGACGAGATTTACCTTGGGTGGTTCCACGGCGGGTTCGCCAGAGTCGGATTCGGCCGCTGGTCCGGTTTCCTCGGTGTCGCCGCTGATGGCCATCAGGTCGGCGATGGCATTCGAGAACCCGTGCAACCGGTCCTCCAACTCCGGCCGGTTGAGATCGAAGAGCAGGTCGAGCACATGTTGCGCGGCATGGATATTGCGCAGGGCCAGGTAGGCCTGCAGCACATTCAACCCTGCGGCGGGTCCGTGTTTCTGCGCGTCATAGCGCGGCGCAACCAACTCGGTGATTTCCCGCAAATGTCCGGTCACCCCCAGGTCGCCGGAAATCGTCACCAGCACGTCGGCCCGTTCACCCGCCTCCGACAGCACTTGCTCATATATGGTCAACGCGGCCGGCAGGTCCTTGGCCTCGAGTTTTTCCCGCGCTTCCGCCAAACGCGGCATGACCCTTCCCGCCGTGCCCGTGGGCACTTCATACGCCATCTCCGCTTGCGCGGCCGGCGGCGGGGTTGCCGCTGGTGCGGGCGCAGGCTGCGACTCCGCCGGTTTGTCCGCCGCACTTGGTTTGCCCAGCAATCGATCAAAAAGTCCCATGCCCCTACGAAAACCCGGGCGCCGCTCGCTGGCGAATCAGAAAACAAAGCTCGAGCGACCGGATCCATCGCTCAACGCCAAATCCAATCCACGACCTATACCGGGCGTATTGTGTGGGTAATGCGTCACTAGCTCGCCAGCATTACGAAAGCCGTCGCACCACGTTCGGCCGGAACGACACAGCCTGCAATTCGCCTGTGATCTCTTAGTCCATACCCTCCCACGCACGGTCCGATTCCTCAAGGGCTTCCGACGTAAGAACCCCTTATATTCAAATGCCGGCCAAAATCCGGATTGATTCTATTCTTAATAACATTTTGGTCCCTCCTCTCCATCGAGATCCCCTGATTTCCCGTAGTAGCCCAACACATTCTATCGTGCGTAAACTCCACCTCCTCACTATCGTCGCGGCTCTGGCTCTCGGTTCCACCGCCGGCTTCGCTCAAGCCTTTCTCGGCTCGGACAATTTCAACGCCGCCGGACCGACCTTCAATACCTCGGTGTGGAATACCAGCGGCCAGGGTTCTTATTTTACCCAAACAAACGGTCGCGCGGAACTCATTAACATCAATGGCGCATATAACGTTGATGGCGGCATCACGTGGCCTTCCAACGCCAACTTCGACGTTAATTCCCATACCTACGACTGGACCGCCACGGTTTCCGCCACACTGGATTATGATGGCACCAATGGCACACCCTCGCTTGGAATCTTCGCCAAACCTGCCGAGGGAGGCTTCTTCGGTATTATGCTGCGGGGCGGTCAACCAGCAGGTGCCACCCAAATTTTCAGCTCATATGCGACGACCAGCACTACCTCGGCCGCTCATATCCATGCTTTTCAGGGCACCGTGGGTGTCGCCACGACACCCACAATTGACGTCTCGGACGTGTTGCTTCGCTTGAGTTGGGATAGTTCCGCTGGCACTTTGACCAGTGCTTACAGCTTCGACGGCGGAACCAGTTATACCACTTCCGCCTCTATCACGGTAAATGGCTCCACGACGGGCGCCATTCCAAGCGCCGGGTTTAGCCTCTCGCTATATGCTTTTTCAGGAGGGGTTGAACACGTTGCTGACACCATGTTCTTCGATGACTTCAGCGTGTCCGCTACCGCCGTGCCCGAGCCCTCGACCTATGCGGCGATTTTTGGCGGGTTGATGCTGGGCTTCGCGGTCTGGCGCAAACGCCGGGTGGCCTAAAGCCTTTCCAGCGTCACCCCGGCGCGGACTTCGAGCGTTGCCAGGACCTTGGGCACATACATGCGTGTCTCGGAGGGCAGGGCGGCGGAAATTTCCGCAAAGGTCGTCGCGTTGTTTTTGGTGAGCGTGCGCGACACTCGGCCGCCGCCCGCATTGTAGGCGGCGATCGCCAGGGGCCAATCGCCAAAACGCCCGTGCAATTGCTTCAGATACTGGGCCGCCGTCCGGGCGGATTTCGCCGGATCGGCGCGGTCGTCCGGAAAAAACGTGCTCAAGCCAAACTCCTTGGCCGTCGCGGGCATGAATTGAAACAGGCCGCGTGCCCCAACCGGGCTGCGGGCATTGGGATTAAAGGTGGATTCCGCCTCGGCCATCCACACCAGCGCCTCCGGCACGCCCTCCGCCGCAAATATTTTCCGCAATTTTGGCACCAACCCGGCGGCTCGCTCTGGCACGGGCCGGGCACTCATCCGTTCCCGCCACAAATCGAGATAGGGAATCGCCGCCGCGCGCACCTGCTTTGGTCCCTCAGGTTTGACTAGCGGGGGTGGGGCGGCGACCGCCGCCTTGGCGGCCATGATGTAGTCGAGCCGCTCCTCCAGCCAGTCCGCATACTCATCCCCGCCGGGAATCGCCCGCAAGGCCACCGCGGCTGCCCGGGCCTCGGGTTCGTAAACCGCCAGGTCCTCCAACCGGTCGTTGTCCAGTGCGGATTGCAGCCGCGCGGCAAAGGTATCCCAATGGGCGCGGTCGGGGAACTCATACTCCGCCTTGATTTCCTCCGGCGCAAACGCGTCGAACAGCGCCTTGCCCGTGTCGTAAAGGTCCTCCAGCGAAGGCTCTGCCGCGGCTTCTTCCGGTTCCCCCGCCCCAACCCGCGGTAAAATCAGCGAAACAGCCAGAAAACCTATGCGGAATATTCTCATGGGAAAAGCCCGCTCAATTTGGCCGGGGTTGCGGGTCAGCGCGAGCTTGGAACAGGGAATCCCGCGTTGACCCATAAGGTGCGCGCCTTACTTAAGACCCCTCACACCTTGAACCGGGTCTACATTAAAACCTACGGATGCCAGATGAACGAGCGCGACAGCGAGGCGGTCGCGGCGATGCTGCGCGCCCGGGGTTATCGCATTGTGGACCGGGAGGAGGCCTGCGACATCATGCTGCTCAACACCTGCAGCGTGCGCGATGCCGCCGAACAAAAGGCCATCGGCAAGGCCGCCAATGTCGCCGCCCGCAAGAAGAAGCAGCCCGACTTCGTCCTCGGCATCCTCGGCTGCATGGCGCAAAACCGCGGGGCTGCGCTGCTCGACCAATTGCCCGATCTGGACCTGATCGTCGGCACACAGAAATTTCATCAAGTCCCCGATTATCTCGACAACCTGCGCGCCGCCCGCGAGGCCGGCGTGCCGATTGGTGCATCGATTGTCGATATCGGTGAGGAGGCCGATTCGCAAAACACCATCCGGGATCACCTCGAGTCCGACACCCGCCAGGTCAGCGCCTTTGTTTCCATCCAACAGGGGTGCAACATGGACTGCCATTTCTGCATCGTCCCGAAAACCCGGGGGGATGAGCGTTCGCGCCCCATGGAGGAAATCGTGCGCGAGTGTGAACAACTCGCCGCCCGGGGCGTGCGCGAAATCACCCTGCTGGGCCAGATCGTCACCAGTTACGGCCGTCGCGACTATGCGCACACCGACGGCATCTCCCCCTTTGTCCAACTATTGGAAAAAGTGCACGCCATCGCAGGCATCGAGCGCATCCGCTTCACCTCGCCGCATCCGCGCGGCTTCAAACAGGACCTGGTTGAGGCCTACGGCCGCCTGCCCAAACTCTGCGGCTACGTGCACCTGCCGATGCAGAGTGGCAGCAACCGGATCCTCAAGGCGATGAACCGGCCCTACTCGCGCGAACGCTACCGGGAAATCGTCGACGCACTGCGCGCCGTGCAACCCGACATGTATTTCTCGACCGACATCATTGTCGGCTTTCCCGGTGAGACCGAGGCTGACTTCGAGGAAACGCGTGAGCTCTTCGAGGCCTGTAATTACGACATGGCCTACATTTTCAAATACTCGATCCGCAGCGGCACGGTCGCGGCGGAACTCGGGGACCAGATCTCCGACGCGGAAAAGGAGCGCCGCAACGAGGTGCTGCTGGATATTCTCCGCCGCAACTCGGAACGCCGCAACGCCACCCTGATCAACACCGTCGAGGAGGTGCTGGTGGAGGGTCCCGACAAGACCGGACAACGCTTCACCGGCCGCACCCGCGGCAACCGGGTGACCATCTTTGACGCCGACCCGCGTCTGGTCGGCGAACTCGTGCCGCTCAAGGTCGAGCGCGCCTCGGTCAGCACACTTTATGGCTCGCTCGTGCTGCGCGGAGTCCCCGACCCCGCGTAATCTTTCTCTTTCCTCTTTATCTTAATCTTTATTCCTCCACGCCATCATGCCCACTCTCTTCGATCACGAACGATTGAAAGTCTACCAAGAGGCGCTTCGGTTTGTGGTGTGGGTCGGACCCATCATTGAGGAGTTGCCCAGCAAGTTGGCCGCCAAGGATCAATTGGACCGGGCCAGCACGAGTATCGTGCTCAATCTGGCCGAAGGTAACGGCAAGCGTTCACATCCCGACCGGTGCCGTTATTTTGATATTGCCCGGGGCTCCACGGTTGAATGCGCCGCCTGCCTTGATGTGCTGGTGCGCAGAGGGCAACTTTCCGATGCAATTGTCGCGGAAGGTAAAGCCATATTGCTCGAAATCGTTTCCATGACGGCAGGATTGATTGCACGGTTTACCTCAGGAATGAATGAAGATCCGTCAAGCTACGGAGATAACATTGTCACGGAGGAGAAAGAGAACGAGAAAGAGGAAAGAGAAAGAACCCATATATGACTCTCACCCTTGCCACGCTGATTCCCGGAATATTTTTGCTGCTGCTCGGCGCGGCCTTGTTCAGCGGTCAGTCGACCGTGGTTGCCACCCTCAAGGCGTTTCCGCGCTCGAACACCGCCGCCATGGTTTTCTTCGGGGGCGGGGCCATCTGGTTTCTCACCCGCGTGTGGCATTTGTCCGAGGCGGATTTCGGCAACTACCGCACTTTGTTGACCATCGCGTTCGGCGCCATCGCGCTGCTCTCCTTCAAATACGTGCCGGATTTTCTCGCCGTGCGTGGATTGTGCATCCTGGTGCTGCTGAGCGCCGGTCCGCTCCTCGGGGCGGCCTTCATGCACTACGAGCTGCCCCAACGGCTGCTGATGGTCACCCTGGTCTATATCTTCATTGCCCTCGCCATCTACCTGGGCGCCTTGCCCTATCGGTTGCGCGATTTTTTGGCGTGGCTGTTTCGCACGCCCGGTCGGGCCCGCGGACTGGGCGGCATTCTGCTGGGCTATGGATTGCTGTTAACCATCACTGCCTTTACCTACTGAAGTCGTGCCCGATCCCGCCTCCCCCATTCTGCTGGTGCTCGCCGGCCCCGCCGGCTCCGGCAAAAGCACCCTTTGTGAACGCCTCGTGGCCGCGGGAACCGGTTTCTCCCGCGTCATCACCACGACCACCCGCGCCCCCCGGCCCGGTGAAATTGATGGCGAACACTACCATTTCCTGACGCCGGTGGAATTCGACGCCCGCATTGCCGCGGGTGAATTCCTCGAATGGGCCTGGGTGCACGGCGAGCGACGCTACGGCACCCTGGCCTCCTCCGTGCTCGACCCGCTCGGTCGCGGCAAAAGTCTCGTGGTGAACCTCGATGTGCAGGGCGTGGCGAGTTTGCGCGAGGCCCGCAGCCGTTATCCGTTGCTCGACCGCAACCTGGCCACGGTTTTCATCCAGGTCAGCCATGAGCAGTTGCAACGGCGCATCCGCGAACGCGGTCAGGACGACGAAGCCGAGATCGCCCGGCGCATGGCCACCGCCCAGGCGGAGATCCGGGAAGCGGCCAAGTTTGATTATCAAATCCAGAGCGCTTCCAAGGACGAGGATTACGCCGCGCTGCTGGCCATCATCGACCAGGCCCGGGCCCGGCTGGCCGGTGGCGAGTAAGTCCGGCAGGCTTGTTGGAACTCGCGCCATAGCCTGACGGGCGGGCTGTGCGCTCCGCGCGCGGCCCATCTCAAAAGCGCGTCAGTTCATTAGGCGAAGCTCAATAATCCGCCTTGGCGTAGACCTTGCTCCGGTATTCGTGGCTGGCCCGCAAAGCCGCCCGCAAGTCCTGTTCCGACCAGTTGCGTTCGTTGATCAACCGGCGGTAGGTGGCGTAGCCCGAGGCGTCGGGTTCCCGGCCGAACAACTCCCGGTAGGCGCGCTGGATCATGCCGTCGGTGAATTCCGCGCTGCGTTGCATGTGGCGGCGCACCATCTGATCGGTCCAGCCCTGGTCGGTCATCAACTCCCGGTAATAAGCCAGGCCGTCGGGATCCGCCGACCGTCCCAAGACCTCCTGATAAGCCCGCCGGATGACCGGATCAGGCGAAATCACCGCCACCACCCGGCGTGGAGTTTCCCCGGTCACCCGGACTGATGAGATGCGGTCGTTCCAAGCCAGCGCGAGGTCCGGCATGCCGCGATGCGCCAGGTTGCGGATGTCCGTCGTCGCCCGCACCACCTGGCCGTTAAAATCATAGTGGTCGTAGAGCAGAATCGACGCGCCCCCCTCGATCCGCACGGATGAAATCTGGTCATTGACGCGCTTGCCATTGCTGAACCGGGCCTGGTTCAGGTTGGGGATCCGATCACCGGGATATAGCACCAGCGAACCGCCGCGAAAATCAGCGTCTTCATACAGGATCACCCGGGGAACGTTCCGCTCAAAGCCGCCCCGCCGGGTATTACCCCAGCCCACCGTCACCAACCCGAGCAAACCGCAGAGTAATGCTGTTGTTTTCATACTCTTGGGACGAATCCCGCGGGTCGTTTATTCAAAAATCAGCTCCCCGGACCGGCACCTATTCCTGGTCCACCACGTAATGACACCCCTTGCTGACCGGATTGAGCGAAGCGGCATGGACCACCAGCAGCGCCGTTTGGACCGCGTTGCGCAATTCGATCAATTCGCGGGTCACCCGGTAATCGCGGTAAAAACTTTGAATCTCCTCACGCAATTCGAGCAGAATGCGCCGGGCCCGGGTGAGCCGCTTGGGTGAACGCACAATCCCCGCATAATTCCACATGGTGCTGCGCAACAACTGCAGATCCTGGCGAATCAGGGTTGCATCCACTTCCTTCTCGGCCGACCGCCAGGCTTGCGGGTGGGGCAGGCGAAACGCGTCCGTGGTGATCGCGCGGACATCGGCCTGCGCGGTAAACTTGGCGCTCGTCAGGCATTCCAGCAATGAGGTGCTGGCGAGGCGGTTGGCCCCGTGCAACCCCGTGCAACCGGTCTCCCCGATCGCGTTGAGGTTCCGCACATTGGTGCGGCCCTGCAGATCCGTATGCACGCCGCCGCACGAAAAATGTGCCGCCGGCACCACCGGCAAAGGCTCCTTTGTGATATCCACGCCCTGTGCCGCGCAACCTGCCACGACCCCCGGAAACCGGTCGCGGATAAATTCCGGTTTGAGCGCCGACAGGTCCAGATACACACAGGCATCGCCGCTCGACGCCAGCTCCTGGTGGATCGCCCGAGCCACGATATCGCGCGGCGCCAGTGATCCCCGGGGATGTTGGGCATCGATGAACCGTTCGCCCCGACCGTTGACCAACACCGCTCCCTCGCCCCGCAGGGCCTCCGTGATCAAAAACCGCGGTGCATTCTTCTGGTAAAATGCCGTGGGATGAAACTGCACGTATTCGAGATCGATCAAGCGGGCGCCCACCCGGTAGGCCATCGCCATGCCGTGGCCGACACTGCCGGGCTGGTTCGTCGAATGTTGAAAAATCTGCCCCAGCCCGCCCGTGGCCAAAATCGTTTTCTTCGCGATGACGGCCTGCACCTCGCCACTCCCCGCATCAAGCACGTAGGCCCCGTAACAGGTGAGGGGCGCGTAGCGGTCCGCCGGGTTCTCGCCATTGTGCGAGAGCGTCAGGAGATCCACCGCCACCCAACCACTGCGCCGGGTGATGCCGGCCGTCGCATCCACCCGGGTGGCCACGGTGTGCAGAATCGCATGACCGGTCATGTCCTTCGCGTGGATGATGCGCCGGGTGCTGTGCCCGCCTTCCCGGGTGAACTCCAGTTCGCCAACCGCATCGCGATCAAACGCCACCCCCAGTTCGTCGAGCAGCAACTCCTTCACGGCCATCGGCCCCTCGCGCACCAGATGCTCCACCGCGGCGGGGTTGGCGGTGCCGTCACTGGCCGCGATGATGTCATGGGCCAGTTTTTCCGGCGTGGCCGAGTTTTCATAAATGATGCCGCCCTGGGCCCAATCGCTGTTGGCGACCAGGGGGCCGTCGAGCGACAGCAATTCCACCCGCAAGCCACTGCGCGCCGCATGCAAGGCATACACCGAGCCCGCCAGGCCGGCGCCGATGACCAGACAATCCGTGTGGATGGTTTTCACGGTTAACGACGACGGCGTTTCACCGGCAGGGTCAGGCTTAGATCCGCGGCCACCGCCGAGTGGGTGAGGGCCCCGATGCTGATGACATCAACCCCCGGCTGCGCATAATCGTGCAGGGTTTCGTAGCGCACCCCCCCCGAGACTTCAATGATGGCCGCCCCCGCAATGGTCGTCACCGCGCTGGCCACTTGCACCGGGGACATGTTATCGAGCAAAATCACCTCGGCGCCCGCCCGCACCGCCTCCTTCACTTCGGCCATCGTTTTCGCCTCCACCTCGATTTTTGCCCCGTGCGGGGCCGCCTGCCGGCAGAGTTGCACCGCCTTGGTCAATGAACCCGCGGCCGCGATATGATTGTCCTTGATGAGCACATGCTCACCCAACGACGAGCGATGATTGTAACAACCCCCGCAGCGCACCGCATATTTTTCTAGGGCCCGCCAACCCGGCGTGGTCTTGCGCGTGTCGACAATGCGCACCCCGGTGCCATCGACCGCTGCGGCATACTTGCGGGCCTGCGTGGCAATGCCGGATAGCCGCTGGATGAAGTTCAACGCCGTGCGCTCCGCCGTCAGCAAGGCACCGGTCGGACCGCTCACCCGGAGCACAATCCCGCCCTTTTTGATCCGGTCGCCGTCCTTCGCCGTAAGCTTCACTTGCAGGGCCGGGTCAACCCGGGTGAACACCCGACCGGCAATGGCCAACCCGCAGACCACCAGATCGTGGCCGGCCTCGATAAATGCGGCGGAGTGGTGCGCCGCGGGAAAGATCGCCCGGCTGGTGATATCACCGAGCCCGGCATCCTCCTCCAGAGCGAGATCGATCAAATGTTGGGTGCGTGGTGTGAGCATGATGAGGAAGTTTGTAACGTATTATATTACAAACCGGGTTGGGTTCAGCCGGCCTTGGGGGTGAGTTCGAACATACGCTCGATGCAGCGGGCCGCCCGCTGTCGCAGGTTCTCGTCGAGCGTGACTAGCTGTTCCGGTCGGGGGGCCCGCAGCGCATCACGGATTTTTTCCAGCGAATTGAGCTTCATGTAGGGACAGAGACGGCAGCCGCCAATGAAGTGCTTGGCCGCATTCTCCACTTCCAGCCGGCCCACCAGTCCACACTCGGTCAGCATCAGAAAATAAGGCGCGGTCGTTTCCTTCACATACTTCATCATCGCCCCGGTGCTCCCGACAAAGTCCGAGGCCGCGGCCACCTCGGGGGTGCACTCGGGATGTGAAACCACCTTCAAGCCCGGAAACTGGGCGCGGGCCTGCGTGATTTGCGCCACCTCGAATTCCTCGTGCACGATGCAGGTGCCGTCGGAGGAGATGATTTCCTTGCGCACGCCGCGGCGCTTGAGTTCATCCCGCACATTGTCGGCCATCAGGCGGTCCGGCACGAAGAGGATTTTTTGCTCCGGCAGCTGCGCGACGATGTCGTAAACATTGCCCGAGGTCACACACACGTCGCACTCCGCCTTCACCTCCGCCGTGCTGTTGATGTAGCACACCACGGCGGCCTCCGGATGCAGTTGCTTGAGCCGCCGCACGTCCTCGCCCGTGATGGAGTCCGCCAGTGAGCAGCCCGAGCCGCGGTCCGGCACGATCACGGTGGCACCCGGGGAAAGAATCTTGGCCGTCTCGGCCATGAAAACCACGCCGGCAAACAGAATGATGTCAGCCGCAGATTCCCTGGCCATCAGGCTGAGATAATACGAGTCGCCCTTGAAATCGCCCACGCCATAGACGATTTCCGGCTCCACGTAGGAATGGGTGAGGATGACCGCGTTTTTCTCCCGCTTGAGGCGGTTGATCTCGAGCGTCAGCGGTGCGATTTCCCGACACGTGTCGAGGTTCCACTTGCGTCCCCGGGGATCGCATTCCACATGCATCAGCGAGCGCAACAGGCGCTCGGCCTCGGCTTCAATGGCGGGATCAAGGGCAATCATGGCGTGTAAATTTCGGCAACAGGGAGCGTGGCGGGCCTTTTCACGCTGCCCTTACTCCGGTCACCTTGGTCGAGGTGATGGCGTTCTTGTCATCCAACTGGACCACCGTGACGCGATGGGCCGCGATTTCTCCGGGCTCGAGGGCGACATAGGCGGCAATGATCACCCGGTCGCCGACCTCGACCAGATTGGCCGCCGCCCCGTTGATCTGGATCTGGCCCGGCTCGCCAAATATCACGTAGGTCGTGAAACGAGCCCCGTTGGTGATGTCGTAAACATCCACCTGTTCAAACTCCGTCAGACCCGCGGCTCGACAGAGGACCCGGTCAATCGAAACCGAACCCTCATAGTGAAGATCTGCGGTAGTGACCGTGGCGCGGTGCAGTTTGGAGCGAAGAAATGTGCTATGCATGGGAAAAAGTCCTGAGGGCAAAAGCCTGCAAACCGTGCAAGATAAGCCCGGGTTCCAGTGCGGTAAAGAGGCTTTGACTTTTAAAATGTGTCACCGCTCCGCCGGTGCCTAGCACCACGACGGCGGCACGGCCGAAGGCTTCACGGCGACACTGCCGGATCAATTCCCGGATGGCACCGGTGTGGCCATGCAGGATGCCACTGCGCAGCGCCGCTTGCGTATCCCGCCCCACAGCCTGCCGGGGCCATTGCAGTTCGACCGCGGGCAGTCGGGCCGTGCGTTGCGCGAGCATGTCCGCCCACAGGGCGAGCCCGGGCATGATGGCCCCGCCCAACAGACAGCCATCGCGCCGCAACAGCGTGAGCGTGGTGGCCGTGCCGCAATCCACCACGATGACATTTCGGCCGGCATAAAGTTTTGCCGCACCCAGGGCGTTGGCCAAACGATCGGCCCCGAGTTCCGCCGGACGCCGATAAGCCAGCTGCAGTCCGTGATCCGCCAGGGGCGTCAGCACATCCGGCTCGATATTCAAGGTCCGGCGCAGATGGACCATGAGCCGTTCCGTGCGGGCCGGCACCACCGAGCACAGGACCACCCGGCTGACATCGGAAGAAATGCGGTGCGCTACCTCCGTCGCAAAGGCCCCCGCTGACAGCACCGCTGCCGCCGGCACCCGAAACTGTCGCACGAGCTTTTTTCCGCGAAACTCACCCGCCAACAGCGTCGAATTGCCGAGATCCAAAGCGAGGGTCTTCATCGCGCACCCCCGGCAATAAATTCTTCGAGGGCCCGGGCCAATGCGGGCACTCCCGCCAAGGCGAGCGGAGCCTGGTTCCGGCCGATGAACAACCGAAAGGGATGTTCCGTCGCTGCCTGCATTTCCACGAGATCGTTCTGCACCACGACATCGACCGTGCCGGAGCTGAATTGATCCACCACCGCCTTTTCCCGCGCCGCTTCATCCGCGCCCACGGTCAACTTGAAACCAATCACGAGCAGGGGTCGGGGCGAGAACCCGCGGAGTTGGGGCAGAATTTTCGCATTGCGCACCAGATTCAACGTGAGGGTTTCCGCCTCGGAGCTGAGCTTCTCCAAAGCAACCGCAGCCGGGCGGTAATCCGCCACGGCGGCCGCCATGATGACCGCCGCGTAGTCGCCGGTCGCCAGCAGGGCTTGTAGTTGGAGTTGCAGATCAGCGGCCGAGCCGAAGCGTTGGGTCGTGACCAAGCCCGAGGGCCGCGCCGCCCCAGCCCCGTGCAGCAAGGTCACGTGGTGCCCGTGTTCCGCCAAAGCCGTGGCGAGCGCCGCCCCCGTCTCCCCGGTGCTGACATTGGAAAGGTAGCGCACCGGATCAATCGCCTCTCGGGTGGCCCCGGCCGTGACCAGCAGTTTCATTTCCCCTCCAACGCAGCCAGCACTTGGGCCGCAATGTCCTCGGGCTCGGGCAAACGCCCGCCGCCAAATTCTCCACAGGCATGCGGCCCTTCAACCGGGTCGAGCACGTGCACGCCCCAGGTGCGCAGCTTCTCCAATGCCGCCTCCGTCGCCGGATGTTCCCACATGCGATGATTCATCGCCGGCACGATCCACCAGGGTTTTTGCCCAAGTTCCCAGGCCAGAAACAAGGCGCCCACCGGATCATCCGACATCCCGGCTGCCAGCCGGTTGATGGTGTTGGCCGTTGCGGGGCATACCAGGGCCAGATCCGCCGCCCGGGCCAACTCGATGTGATCCAACGCGCGCCCGCCCTCCCATAAGTCGTCGAACACCGGCCGGCCGCTCAGTCCCTCCAGGGTGGGTTTGCCCACAAAGCGCAAGGCGGCGGGTGTGGCCACGGTCTGCACGGTAACGCCCGCCTGCGTGAGGCGCGAAATCACCGTGCACGCCTTGTAGCAGGCGATGGAACCGGTCAGAAAAAACAGGACGTTACCGTGTGACATTGTCGATGAGGCGGGTGGCACCGAGTCGAACTGCGCCAAAGCGGCGATTCTCCCGGTCTGTAACGTAATCTACGCCAAAGCCCAGGGCGCGCAACTGCAGCTGCGCCGCAGTGGCATCCGGAGCTGATTTAAGCATGGCGAAAAACTGCGGTGCGAGTTTTCGTTCGGCCGGGGAGAGCCGGACATTGCGCGAACTCAGGGCGAGGCCATCGGGTTCGCGCACGGTCGGACACCCGACAATCTCGGTCTCCATGAAAAAAGCCGCCGCCATGCCCCGGATCAGCTGGAGCTGCTGGTAATCCTTCTCGCCGAAATAAGCCCGGTCCGCACCCGCGATCTGCAGCAATTTCATCACCACGGTCAGCACCCCCGTGAAGTGTCCCGGCCGGTGGGCGCCGCAGAGTTCCCGGCTCAAGGCATCCTCCTGCACCGTGTAATCCGTGCCCCGCGGATACATCTCGGCCACCGAGGGAACGAATACCGTGTCCACTCCAGCCGTCGTCATCAATTGCAGATCCGCGTCGAGGGTGCGTGGGTAGTGCTCAAAATCCTGCGCCTCGTTAAATTGCGCGGGATTGACAAAGATCGTTGCGAGCACGAACTCGCAGTCGCGCCGGGCGGCGGCAAAGAGCGCCGTGTGGCCGGCGTGCAGAGCGCCCATCGTCGGCACCAGGCCGATCCTGCGCCCGGCCGCGCGATGCTTGGTCCGGAGTGCCCGCCACTCGGCCACCGTGTGCACCACTTCGGTCATCAAAATGATTCCTTCGCGGTGGGAAAGCTGCCCGCGTGCACCGCTTTGGCATAATCCGCCAATGCGGTGCCCAGCACCTTGTTGCCCCGGCCGAATTGCCGGACAAAGCGCGGTTTGAAATCCGGGTTGAGCCCCAGCAAATCGTGCCAGACCAGCACCTGTCCGTCGCAACCGGCCCCCGCGCCGATCCCGATCGTCGGCACCGGCAACTCCGCCGTGACCGCGGCGGCCAGCTTGGCGGGAATACATTCCAGCACGAGGGCAAACACGCCGGCGGTCACCAGGGCATGTGCGTCCTTACGCAATTGGGCGGCCGCCGCCGAATTGCGGGCCTGCACCTTGAACCCACTCGAGGCATGGACCGATTGGGGCAGCAGCCCGAGGTGGCCCATCACCGGGATGCCTGACTCGACCAGATGCCGGATCACTTCCACATGACCCTGCACGCCCTCTATCTTGATCGCTTGGGCCCCCGCCCGGAGCAAGGCTGCGGCACAATCAAGCGCGGGGGCCAATCCCCTGCGGGCCGCGAGAAAGGGCATGTCGGCCACGATGAACTTGCCGGGTTCCCCCCGGGCCACCGCCCGGGTGTGGAGGGCCATCAGTTCCGGGGTCGCCCCGAGGGTGTTTTCCTCGCCGTGCACCACCATCATCACGCTGTCGCCCACCAAGATGCAGTCGATCGGGCTGGAGGCAATCACGCGCGCGGCGGCCGCATCATAGGCCGTTACCATGGCGATCTTCTGACCCATGGCCTTGGCGGCGGCAAAATCACTGACGGTTTTCATCGGAGGGGATAACCATGCCCACGACG
>JAIPJW010000075.1 GCA_021734075.1 Cephaloticoccus sp. | reverse complement strand
CAGGGAGCCGTCAGGCGAAGTTCCCACCAGCAGTTCCCCTGTGGGTAAACGCAGGACGGAGAAAACATGACTGGCCGGGAGGGCAAGTTCGACCTTGGCAGTCGCCAATGCATTTTTTCCCGAAGTGACTGATAGCACCTTGCCCTCGGGCCCGGTTCCGATCAGCAGTTTGTCGCCATCCGGAGCAAGACACCAAAGCAAATCTGTGCCCAAATTGGCCTCAATGCGGGTGACGGTCGGGCCGTTGAGCAGCCGACCATCCGATCGTGTGGCCATGCCCTGCAAATGTCTGCTGGTGACGTCACGATAGAAATCTATGGACCGGGAGGTGGAAAGGGGGTCCGACCAGACGGAGGTCAGTGAGAGCAGGACAGCGCAAGCGCTGCAGGAAATGCGTGATATGCCCATGGGAAAAAAGCTCAGTCGCCGACTTGAAATGGCTTGCGCAGAACGCCCGGCACCAGCCGGCCCAGCAGGATGTGGTTTTCCCACAACGGGGTGAACGCATTACGCTGCTGGTAGCGGGTTTGATCCGAACGCTGCGCGATGCGGGCGAGGGAGCCCGGCAGTTCACGCGTTTCCGTGGTTTGATCCAAAAACAACCGGGCACTTTCCACCACAGCCACAAACAAGCCGTCCGGTGAGCGGGCCTGCCGGACAAAATCAAGATAGGCGGAGAAGCCGCGGAGTTGGGCCGAGGCGATGGTGGCATTGCGACCGGTCAATTGATCCAACCCGCCGCCATTGGTCACCACCAATTCGAGGTTCTTGCCTTGCCAGTCCGCCGCCACCGGCACCGACACGACTTCGCGTCCCGTGTTGCCCTGGTAGTCACGCCAGCCAATGGTCACTTCCAAGGTGTCATTTGCCGTGACGACATTGCGTGACAGTTGCACGAATTCCAAAATCGTCAGCGGGTTTTCCTCCAAAGGGGTTACACGCACGTTGATCGCGGTTGGGAACACCGCGGCATAGGGATTTTGCAGGAGAGTGCTGACATCGCGGGTGAAATCGCCCAGACCTTGCGTCACTCCTTGAGAGCCGCTGAGTAACGCCGTGGTCGAAACGGTGGCATTGTCGGCAAAAATAAAATCAGCCTGTAAACGGGCGCCGTTGGTAAAGCCCGCATCATTGGAACCCATGACGGCTTGGGCGGCACCGGCGCCCACCGCCAGCGGCGTGAGTTGCGGATGGCGTGCCGCCATGAAATTCAAGGTGCGGGGTGGCTGGGCCATGCGATCAACCAATATCTCCACCGGGATCATCTTCGGCCCCGGACCCAGTTTCCCCGCAACGGCGGACAGTCGGTCCTGATCGATGGTGCCGATGATGGCACCGGTGTTGGCCACCTTGAGCGAGCTTTCGTTGGAGGGCAGGATCGTGACAATTTCCGCCCGGGCCATGGGCAGTGACACGGTCCCCAAACCCATCATGGGGTGACCAAACGCCAGCACCCGGTCACCGTCGACATATGAGACCGTGCCCGTTGCCGCCAATGTGATGTCGCCCGAGGCCACGGCCACCGCCACGGCATCACCTGCCCGCAAGGTGGTCGCGGCGGTCGGATCCTCCGCCGTGGGATCTACCTGCCCCCCGAGGGCACTCACTTGCAGTCCCAGGGCCTTGAATTGCGGCGCCAGCCACTCGACTACCCGGGGGGCCACCCCGCCAAAGGCAAAGACTGGTGACAGGGGTTGCAGGCCGTCCGAAGTCTGGCCGGCCTGCAGTGCCGCCACCCCGGAGGCCTGCGGGGCGGCCATGGTCGCTGCGATATCCGACTGCTGACCCACCTCCAGCAGATCGGAGATGGGCGTGAAACCCGCGTAGCGCACGGTCTCGAATTTTTGCACCTGATAGGAAAGGGCACCCGCCAATTTTCCCTCAATGTAGAGGGGACTGCCGCTCATGCCGGCCACGGCGCCCATTTTTTGCACCCGCTCATCCGTGAGTTGGCAGAGGATCAATGATTTGCCGGGACCCAGGGCGTTGCGCACAATGCCGGTAACCTCGACCGCAAAGGATTCCGGGGTGGTGCCGCGAAACACCGTCCACACCTCGCCCCTCATCCCCGGTTTCAGGGCCGCCAGACTCATCTGTGGCGCATCAACGGGCTGTGCGCGGCCGACGCTGACCGTCAGCAATATTCCGAGAACTGCAACACAGAGGAAACGCACCATTATGATTATGACTTTGGCGGAAGAGTTTTCTTAGGCAACCGGGGAGTAATCATAATTCCCGAATAACCTGGTCGAATATTTCACAGGCCCGGTCAATGGCCGCACCGGCGTGCGCCGTGCTGAGGAATCCGGCTTCATAGGCGCTGGGTGCCAAATAAACCCCCCGGTCCAGGCAGGCATGGAAGAAGCGGGCGAATAGTTTGGCGTCACTTTGCAACGCAGTCGTGTAATCACGCACCGGGGATGCATTGAAGAAGATGCTGAACATTGCACCGCGCTGGGGCATTTGCACGGGTAGCCCCTTGGCTTGCGCAGCCTCCATGACGGCATCCTGCATCTGTCGTCCGAGCGCGTCCAGTTTGGCGTAGGGGTTGAGTTCGGTCAAAAGTTTGAGCGCGGCAATGCCAGCGGCCATGGCCAGGGGATTGCCGCTCAAGGTGCCGGCCTGGTAAACGGGTCCGAGGGGAGCCAGGTAATCCATGATGTCCGCGCGTCCGCCAAACGCTCCCACGGGCAGGCCGCCGCCGATGATTTTGCCCAATGTGGTCAGGTCGGGCACGATGGACTCAAGTTCCTGCACCCCGCCGCGCGCGAGACGAAAACCGGTCATGACTTCATCGAAGATCAACAAGGTGCCATGCCGGGCAGTGATTTCCCGCAGGTAGCTAAGGTAACCCGCGTCGGGCATGATGAAACCGACGTTGCCGCAGTAAGGTTCGATGATGACACAGGAGATCTGCTCGGGATAGGTCGCAAAGGCCTCCACCAGGGCGGCGCGATCATTGTAGGGCAGCACGACGGTTTCCTGCGCAAATGAGGCGGGCACGCCTGCGCTGTCGGGGCTGCCATGGGTGAGGGCTCCGGAACCAGCCTTGATCAGCAGGGAATCACTGTGGCCGTGGTAGCAGCCGGCGAACTTGATGATTTTGTCCCGCCGGGTGAAGCCGCGCGCCAGGCGAATGGCCGACATGGTGGCCTCGGTGCCGCTGTTGCACATGCGCACCTTCTGGATTGAAGGAAAAAACTGCACGATCAGCTCGGCCATTTCCACTTCGTAGGGATTCGGGGTGCCGAAGGACGTGCCGTTCTCCAGCGCCGCGGCGATGGCGGCCTTGATCACCGGATGGTTGTGCCCGTGGATGGCCGGACCCCAGGTGCAGACAAAATCGATCAATTCCTGATCGTCCGCGGTGGTCAGTGTGGCGCCCCGGGCGGATTTGACGAAAAACGGGGCACCCCCCACGGAGCGGAAAGCCCGCACCGGTGAATTGACCCCGCCGGGAATGAGCCGTTGGGCGCGTTCGAAAAGATCGTTCGATATGGTCATAATTGAAACCGCTTATGCACGCTGATTTACGCTGATGGCAGAAGAATCGACCCGACGTTGCCATTCCAGGCGAGGCGAAGCACCAAAATTAATTAGGTAGCCTACCCTCAGATGGGAGGCTTTCAGTTCGTTAATCAACTGGGCCTCATGCTCCGGGCCATGGGTGCGAATTGCCTTTACTTCCACAATGATCGCCTCGTTTACCAATAAATCCGCTTCATAATATTTACGCAGGAGGTGTTCCTTGAAACGAATTTGTAGTCGCGGCTTGGTGACAAACGGAATGGATTGGCTGGTCAGCTGTAGTTCCAGGGCTTCTTGATATACTTCCTCAAGAAAGCCGGGACCCAGATGATTATATACTTCGAAAGCCGCTGACATCAGGGCGTAGCCTTCTGCCTTGAAAAGATTGTCCTCATTAGTGGCCATGAGCCTGCATTAGCGGTTTTAAAATATATCCCCCAATTATTTTCAGCTGACGTATTTTTGCACGATGGGGATGCGGCGGCCGACGCCAAATGCGAGGGGGGTTATTTTCAAACCCGGGGCGGCCTGCTTGCGCTTGTATTCGTTGAGGTCGACCTTGCGAATGATGTCCGTGACAACCGTCGCGGGAAACCCCTGGGCGATGAGATCGCGGCTGGCCAGGCCCTCCTCGACATAACCCTCGAGGATCGCATCGAGCTGATCGTAGGGCGGCAGGCTGTCCTCATCCTTTTGTCCCGGCCGCAACTCGGCGCTCGGTGGTTTCTCGATGGTGTTAGCCGGGATGATTTCCTCCGTCCGATTGATCCATCGCGCCAGGGCATAAACCTGAGTCTTGAAGACGTCGCTGATCACGGCAAGACCGCCGGCCATGTCGCCGTAAAGGGTGCAGTAGCCAACGGCAATTTCGCTCTTGTTGCCGGTGGTCAACAGCAGGGAGCCAAATTTGTTCGACATCGCCATCATCAGGACGCCGCGGATACGAGCCTGGATATTCTCTTCCGTCACGTCGGTCTTTTTACCGGCGAAGACCGGACCGAGGGCCGTTTCGCACGCCGCCACGGCGTCGGCAATGGCAATGGTTTCAAATCGAATGCCCAGATTTCCCGCCAGAATCCGGGCATCGTCCCGGGAATGCTGGGAGGAAATGGAGGAGGGCAGGGACACCCCGATGAGATTATCCGGTCCGAGGGCCTCGGCCGCGATCACGGCCACCAGGGCGGAATCAATGCCGCCCGACAACGCGATGAGCGCGCGCTTGAAACCGCTCTTGTGCGCGTAGTCGCGCAGTCCCAGGACCAGTGCATCATAAACGTCCTTCAGGTCCTCCTGCGCGAAGCTACGGTCCAGGAGGGGTTGTCGCGCGGAAATATCCACCACTTCGAGATCCTCCTGAAATGCCGCCAGGCCGAAAGTCACCCTGCCGCTGGCATTGGCGACCAGACTGCGGCCGTCAAAAATCAGCTCATCGTTGCCCCCCACGGCATTTACATAGACGACGGGGCAACCGAGTGACCGGGCTGCATCAGTGACCAGCTTGTCCCGCACATGTCCCTTGCCGTGGTGCCAGGGACTGGCGGACAGGTTGATCATGAGGTCGCAGTTCTCGGTGGCCAGTTGGCTCACCGGGTCCAATCCACGGTAAAGCCGTCGGGTGCCGATCATGGGATGGGTCCAGATATCCTCGCAAATCGTCACCCCGATGCGCAGGCCGCCGTGGCAGATGACACCGGGTTTGGCTGACGGTTCGAAATAGCGATCCTCGTCAAAAACATCATAGGTGGGCAGCAGGCATTTGTGCGAGGACGACTGAACCTTGCCGTGCTGGCAAAAGGCGGCGGCATTGAAGCAATTGCGACCATGACCGTCGGCATTGGCTTCCACGGTGCCAATCAGGGCCGGCACATCCGCAATGGCGGCGGCTATTTCCGCCAGGGAGGTTTCCACGTCACTTACAAATCGCTTTTTGAACAGGAGATCGCGTGGGGGGTAGCCGCATACCGCCAGTTCGGGAAACACCACGAGTTCGGCTCCCTGGGTCACCAAGCCTTGGTAGGCATCGATGATTTTTCGGCGGTTCCCCGCGAGGTCACCTACAATCGTGTTAATTTGGGCTAGTCCGATGCGCATGGTTACAAAACCCTTAATAATGAGCAGATTTCCGCAACCTGACAACTCGCAAGGCTTGCACTCCCGCCGGAGGCGAATCTTGTCTGTCACCGGACAATGCGATTTCCAAGCTACTTTTGCCTCGTTGTGCTGGTGTGCGGGTTGGGCCGTTTAAACGCCCAGCAACCACACATCCTGTCACTCGATGCGGCCCTTGACCTAGTGGCACGGACCAACCTCGATGTGTTGGTCAGCCGGGAAACCATCGCGCAAGCCGTGGAACAGGTCGCCCAGTCACGGAGCAACCTGCTGCCTCAAATCACCTTTGACGCCGCTCAGCGCCGCAATCTGTCTGCCTCCGTGGGTTCCACCTTGGTGCGTAGCGGGATCAACAACCGTTTTGACTCCACCCTTAATGGACGGCTCGACCTGCTCAATCCCAGCGATGTCGCCAGTTACAAGGCAGCCAAAATCGCGGTGACCGTGGCCGAAATGGGTGAAGCCGGAGTCCGGCAAAGCATCATGGCCACCGTGGCGGCGACGTTCTTTGCCCACTTGCGCAACATCGAACGTATCACAGTGTTGGACGACAATATTTCGCGGGCCCAAAGCCTCCTCGAACTGGCTCGCAATCAACTCAACGCCGGGGTCGCCACCCAGATCGATCAAACCCGGGCCGAGTCGCAATTGGCGATCGCGGAGCAAGCCAGACTCCAACAGGATACGGTGGTGCAGGGCAGTGAACTGCAGTTGAAGCAATTGCTTGCCCTCGACATGGATCAACCCCTGCAGTTGACCCCTTTTGCCGTGCGTCGCACCGCCCCGGGCACTTTCACCTCCAGTGAGACGCAAGTGGTTTATGAACGACGACCGGATATGAAGAGCGCCCGGACCCTGCTCGAACAGAACTCCCTGGAAGTCCGGGCTGCGCGTTACAACCGCCTGCCCTCATTGGCCCTGATTGGCAGTTACGGTTACGCCACCGAGCATGCGTTTGACGGCAATGAAGCCAAAACCTGGTCGGGCAGCCTTGCCCTCAGCCTGCCGGTTTTTGACGGCGCCCGCACCCGCTCACTGACGGGTTTTGCCCTGTCCCGCTACCGCGCGCAGGAAATGCGTGTGCGCAATCTGGAAAACAAGATTTCGGCCGAATTGCGCTTGGCCCGGCAGGATGCCTCCTCGCGTCTCGCCCAGATCACCGTGGCGGAAAAGAGTTTTGCGCTGGCCCGGGAAGAGCTCGAATTGGCGCAGAAACGCTTTGCACAAGGCGTGGCGGACAATCGTGAGATCATCGAGGCCCAGGGCCGTCTTTCCACTGCAAGCGACAATCTGGTCGAGGCGGTCTACCTCTACAATCTCAGCCGGGTCGAACTCGCCCGGGTGCGGGGCGACGTCCGCACGATTGTGGTCGAGGACAATGCATGAGCGCGGCGCGCTTGTTACTGGCCTCCGCCTCCCCACGTAGGCACGAATTGCTGGCCACGCTTGGAGTGCCGTTTGACGTCGTGATCGCGGATGTCACCGAGCACGAGGATCCACAAACCGATCCGGTCACCATGGTGATGCACAACGCGGCGTTGAAGGCGGACTGGGTGGCGGAGCGCCATCCCGCAGCCTTTGTGTTGGGGGCAGACACGACCGTGTTCATTGCGGGCCAGGTCCTCAACAAGCCGGCCAATGCAACGGAAGCCCGCGCCATGCTGCAGTTGCTCAGCGGTCGCACCCATACGGTTTTCACCGGGGTGGCCCTGCGCCGGCAGGCGGACAATCTGCGGATCGATGAAGGTGTGGCCAGCGAGGTCACTTTCAAGGTCTTGGACGAGGGGATTATCTCCACGTATCTGGCCCGGGTGCACACCCTCGACAAAGCCGGTGGTTACGCGATTCAGGAACACGGTGACCTGATCATCGCCGGCCAGACGGGCTCGATTTCAAATATAATCGGTCTACCTTTGGAAGTGACGAAACAAATTTTGACGAATGCAGGTCTGCTGGCTGACACTTGCAGAACCCAGACATGAAGCCGTTGCTCGAAACCACCCTCAAACATGCCATTCGGCGTCGACGCATGCCACGGTTGTCGCGGGATCCCGAGGTGCGTTCCATCCAGATCGGCGTGCTCGGCACCGTGCTGGTGCATCTGCTGCTTTTCCTGATCGTCCCTTATCTGCTGAAATTTGAGCATACCGGCGCCCTGGGCACTGTGCCGGTCGCACCGCAATTCAACATCGAGTTGATGCCGGAGGAAACGATGCCGCTGCCCGAAGTGAAGGAAACCCCGCCACCCTTTAAATTTGTGGAGGTCAACCCTGATGCCCCGGACAACGTGCCCGACACGACCGAAAATTTCGGGGCCCAAAACCAGCAGGCAGCCCAGGAAAAGGAATCCCCGGACATGTCCAGTGATCGGCCGGCATTGGACGGTCAGACCGAAATCCAAACCGATCGGATCGTGAGCGGGCAACTTTCGCCGCAGACTCCACCCATGCCGAGTGCGCCGCCCCAAGAAGAACAACCTGCCGAACAGGAGCAAACCATGGCAGCGAAACGGGAGCAGATTCCCTTGAGCGGATATGAAAAGAGTCCTGACAGCACCGCCGAAGGCTACGGCTCGAACATTGCCCAATTGCCGGATGGAGACCACACGGTGAATGAGAAGATGGAGGGTATGAAGGATGCCCCGCTCACGCCCAGCGCGACCAGCATGACCATCCGGATCAACCCCAGCAAACCGATGCCGCGACCCACCTTGGAAAAACGGGCCCGCCCGGCCATTTTCACGGAGAACAAGGTTGGCACGGCAAATATCGGTCCGACCGCGGTGGACGCGCGCTGGAGCAATTATGGGCAGTATTTGCAGCAGCTGATTGAAACCGTGCAGATCCAATGGGATCGCATCCTGATCCAAAGCCAGGTGTATCCCACTTCCGGCACCCGCGTGGTGGTGAAATTTATGCTCAACAGCAAGGGCGAGGTTTCCCGGATCATTGGCGTGGAAGGCACGGCAGGTGACCTGGGCAAACAAAGTTGCGTCGGAGCCATCACCACCCGTTCACCTTATGGTGACTGGACCGAGGACATGATCAGCGTCCTCGGCAATTCGCAGGAGATGACCTTTACCTTTTACTATCAGTGAATATCCCCGCCGCCGAAATCTGGTCAAAGCTGCCTTTGGGCCGCGAGGTGGAGTTGATCACGTTTGATAACAACGGGCTGGCGGCTCTCGCCAAGCCGGCCGGGGTGCTCTCGCATCCCAACGAACCGGGAGAGGAAAAACGCTCACTGCTGCAGGCTGTCTACGATTTGGAGGGTGAATTTTTCCACTGGAAGGATGCCCGCGGAGAACAACGGGTCTGGCTGCTCAACCGGCTCGATTCCGCCACATCCGGGGTGATCCTGCTGTGTGCCAGCATGGAATTGGCCGCGGTCATGCGCGCGCATTTCAAACTCAAACGAATCCGCAAAGTATACAATGCGATGGTCTTTGGCCAACCCCGGGAGAAGATGCAACTATGGCGCGACCGTCTCGCGATCCAAAAGCAAGGCGGACAAGTCCGGACCTATGCCACCGGGCATATCCCGGCGGAGAGCCGGATGAGTCTTGTGCAGTCGTGGGGCAGCCTTTCCCTTTTACGGCTCGAGCCGGTTACGGGCCGGAGCCATCAACTGCGAGTGCAGTGTGCCAAGCGCCACCTGCCCATCGTGGGTGACGCCACATACGGGGACTTTGCGCAGAATCGCGATTTTCAGCGCACCATGGGCAACAAGCGCCTGTTTCTGCACTCTTTGGAAACGACCTTTGACTACGAATTCCAGGGTCAAATCAGCCATTTCAGCGCCACCGCACCGTTACCCGTGGAGTTCACGAGCCGGCGTTGAAGGGTGATACGCACCCCGCAGTTGTGACGGGCTTTCGGCGGCCATTCTCCGCCTGTCCCAGAAACGCAAAACCGTGCGATCTGCCTGGATTACCGGGATATAGTCTCGGGAGTGGAGCCGATCGAAGGACGGTGTTCGACATGCAGGAATGTTGACAAACCCAACCGGCCTCGACACGTCTTGCCGACGTGAATTGCAGCTCCACCAGTTATTTTGTTTTCCTTTTCCGGGCTTATTTTGGTTCGGGAGAACTTGGTGGCGGCCGCGAAATCTGAATAGGAATTCCATTCAATTCGAAAAATAAGCCGCCATCAGGGCGGCTTTTTTTATCACTATAACCACGGCACTTCCATGATCCTCCCCAAACCCAATCGCCTTACCGACGCACAACTCGCCGAGATCACCGCCATCGTGGCGGAATTCGGTTGCAAGATTCAGCCGATCATCGGCGCCGTGCGCACCATCTACGCCATCGTGGGTGATGAGCGTGATGAACTCATGATCAACCGGCTGGAAGGTCTCGACTACGTGGACCGCATTGATCGGATCCAGTCCCCGTTCAAGTTGATGGACCGCCGGTCCGATCTGGCCAAGGGCAAGCTGACCATCGGTGGCGTCACGCTGGGCGAGGAACTCTTCGTCATCGCCGGGCAATGCACGATCGATCCCAAGAATCCCCAATACTTTTACGAGACCGCGGCGGCGATGAAGGAAGCCGGGGCGCAGGTGTTGCGTGGCGGGGTATGGAAACCGCGCACCAATCCCTATTCATTCCAGGGCGACCACAAGTCGTTGGACATTCTCATGGAGGCATCCCGACGCACCGGCATGCCCGTGGACACCGAGGTCATGGATGAAGAACAACTGAAGTTGGCCATCGACGCCGGGGTGCAGGTGCTGCAGGTCGGCGCGCGCAATGCCCTTAATTACTCCCTCCTGCGCTCGATCGGACGCGCGATTGGGAATCGTCCTGAAATTTCCGTGCTCCTCAAACGCAGTGTGCACATGGGGCCGCTCAACGAGTTCGTATCGGCTGCGGAATACATCGCCGCCTTCGGGAATCCCAACATCATGCTCTGTCCGCGCGGCACCACCCCGACCCTGGATGGCTACCGCAATCATCCTGACGAGAGCGCCACCCCCTTGCTGAAGGAAAAGACCTGGGCCGCCGTGGTTGTCGATCCGTCCCACTCGGTGGGCAAAGCCTCGTATGTTCCGGCCGCGGCACTCGCGGCCGTGGCCTACGGCGCCGATGGCCTCTGCATCGAGAGTCATATCAGTCCCGCGCACGGCATCGGCGATGATCCCAAACAATCCATCACGCCCGAAGTTCTGGCCAAACTGATTCGACAGGCCAGGCAACTCTGGGCCATGAAGCACGCCGATTAGCTTCCGTGCTGCGCGGAGTGAGGCATGGGGCCAGCCGGGTAGTGGCCCTTGCGCGCCGCATGCCGCGTCATCATCGCGTCCGTTCCATGGATCACCAGCATGATGAATAACGCGGTCAGCCAGTATTCCAGGGTGATTGGACCCAAGTCGGGATCCTCCGGAGCCAGCAGCGGAGCCACGATCAGCACCCACCAGATAAAGGCAGAACCGACAATTTCCATGGCGGCGAATCCGCGGTGGCCCAGATACCAGTCGCCTAGCCCGGGGAAAATGAAGGAGAGCAGGGCGGCCTTGCTGGCCAATTTGAGACGACCACCACACTGCGGGCAGGCCGGGGGGAAAGCGGGCACGTGAACGTAACAGTGTGGACAAAGATGCTGCACTCCCAGTGGGGTGCTGATCTCGAACGGAGCGCCGGAGCCTTTGACAATATCGGAAAGAAATTCGATCAGGAATTTCATGTCCCCCTTGGGCACCCGCAGAAATGTGAGCAGCGTTTTGTCCCGCAGTTTGATGCGGCAGGAGCCCAGCCAGCTTTTGCGCACACTGACGATGGCGGTGTAGGGAATTTGGGCGACGAGTTCGCGGACGCTGGTCTTGCGGGCATTGATCTGCAGCAACAACACCCTTTCCGTGGTAAAGACCAGGGCCCGCATGTTGAGCGCGGAAGCCATCCATCCGGTAAAAAACTGTTCGGCGAGGGAATGCGTGGTGCCCCAGGTCACATAAAACACATGCTCGGTCGGACGCAGGATATGGCGCAATTTCCCGTCCAAAGCCCGTAACAGCGCGAAGCGTTGTCTGGCCGTGCGGCGGGCGACATACCCTTCGGCCTTGAACATGGTGGCGTAGGCGTAGGGGGACGTCTCCACCCGCTCATCCAGCAATTCCTGGTAGTCACGGGCGTTCTGCAGATTGGTCATACCGAGGGGGGACTAAATTGAACCGGGGTGTCGCTTGGGGAAAGCGTATTCAATGCCAAACAGAGCCAATACATTTTGACCCTTTGCGCCAGTAAATAGCTGGTAAACCGGTTACAGTAAATTCAGTTGGGCGTCGTCTTCCGGGGTGACCGTGATTTTCCTTTTCGGCCGGGCGGAAGGTGAGGGAGTGGGCAAGTTTACATCGGCATCATCGCTTTCGAGCTTGGCGAGAATGGTCTTGGCCCGGTCGATCACCGTAAGGGGCAACCCGGCCAGCCGGGCGACCTGAATCCCGTAACTGCGATCCGCCGCTCCGGGCACAACGCGACGCACAAACACGATTTCCTCATTC
Organism: Cephaloticoccus sp.; assembly: GCA_021734075.1. Taxonomy (GTDB): domain Bacteria; phylum Verrucomicrobiota; class Verrucomicrobiia; order Opitutales; family Opitutaceae; genus Cephaloticoccus. Next base: position 4,102 of record JAIPJW010000075.1, on the reverse strand, counting down.
CATTCCTTCACTGCCACCGAGAAATTACGCAAGCGGGGCAGGTGCTTTTCCAATTGGGTAAGCTCTTGGTAATGTGTGGCAAAAAGCGTGCGGGGGCCGCTGTCTGCGCCACCATGCAGGTGCTCCACCACGGCCCACGCAATGGACAATCCGTCATAAGTCGAGGTGCCGCGCCCGATCTCATCCAGAATAATGAGGGAGCGGTTCGTGGCGTTGTTGAGAATATTGGCGGTCTCGTTCATTTCGACCATGAAGGTCGAGTTGCCCCGGGCCAGATCATCACTGGCACCCACCCGCGAGAAAATCCGGTCCACCAGCCCGATGCGACAGGTCCTGGCCGGCACCCAACAGCCGATCTGGGCGAGCAAACTGATCAGGGCAACCTGGCGGATGTAGGTCGACTTGCCCGCCATGTTGGGTCCCGTGATCAAAGCCAATTGCGCGTCACTCGAGGACATCTCCGTGTCGTTGGGCACGAAAGCCGCACTGGTGCCGCGGGCGGTATTCGCCTCGGGTGCCTTGAGCATTTGCTCAACCACCGGATGACGGCCCTCGGAAATCTCCAGCATATCGCCTTCATCGATCTCCGGCCGGGTATAATCCCATTCGCGGGCCAGCACCGCCCAACCGGCCAGCACATCGATCTCCGCCAAGGCTTCCGCCGAACGGGTCAGGCTTTCCGCCTCCGCGAGCACCGCCGACACCAGGGCATTGAACAAATCCTGCTCGCGGGTCAGGGCGTTTTCCTCGGCGTGAAAAATCTCCTTTTCCTTCTGCTTCAGCGCTTCGGTGACATAGCGCTCGCCGCCCACCGTGGTTTGCCGGCGGATGTAATCCTCCGGCACCAGGTGCAGATTCGCCTTGGTCACATCGATGTAATAGCCGAAATTATTAGTGAACTTGACCTTGAGGCTCTTGATGCCGGTGCGTTGTTGCTCGGCGGCTTCCAGTTCGGACAACCAGGTCTTGTTGTCCGTGGTCAGGGCGCGCATCCGGTCCAGTTCGGCGTCATGACCGGACCGGATGTAATTGCCGTCCGCCACATCGGCCGGCAGTTCGTCGGCCAGGCCATTGGCCAGCAGTTCGCGCAAGCCCGGTAGGTCCACGATCCTGGTGTTGTATTCGGCGGCAAGCTCGTCCGCGAAGGCCTGCAGCTCCGCCAGCAAGGCCGGGAGTTGTGCCAAGGTATCGCGCACCCCGCCCAGTTCGCGGGGGTTGCGCAGCCGGTTCTGCAATCGGCCGAGGATACGGGGGATGTCGCGCACGTTGGCCAATATTTCCTGAAGTCCCGCCAAAGCAGTGGGTTGCGCCAGTAATTCACCGACGAGGTGCTGGCGACGCTTGATCTCCGCAAGGTCGAGGGTGGGGGCGCTCAGCCAGCGTTCCAGCAAGCGGGCGCCGGCTGCCGTAGTCGTGCGGTTGATCGCGGTCAGCAGGGATCCATGCCGGGTGCCCCGACTCGACACAAATACCTCCAGGTTGCGCAAGGTCGCGGGATCGAGCAGGAGGGTTTGGGCGCTGCGATACTCCTGCAGGGAACGCAGGTTCTCCGGTTTCGCGCAGAGATTTTCGGTGGCGTAGTAAACCAATGCCCCCGCCGCTCCGAGGGCGGCATGCGTATGTGGCAAGCCGAAACCCTCGAGATTCAACACTCCGAGCGTGTCCATCACGGTCTTGGCCCCGGTGGCGGTTTCAAAATTATAGGCCGGCACTTCCGTGACCAACCGATCCCGACAAAATTGATGCAACTCATGCAGCGTCGTCGCGTCATGGGGAGCGTGTTCCCACCGGGCCATTTCGCCCTCCGGCAGAATCAATTCAGCCGGGTCGAGCGCGGTGAGCACCGGCAGCAGATCCTCGATCTGGGGATCGGAGGCCAGACGAAATTCACCCGTCCAGAGGTCGAGCCAGGCCGCGTGCAAACCCGTCTTGTTGGCCTCGAGGGCGCAGAGATAGTGGTTGCGATTGGCGTCGAGCTGGTTGGCGGCCAGGGTGGTGCCGGGGGTGAGGATGCGGGTGAGGGCACGTTTCACCAATTTTCCCGCGACCGCGGTCTCGGCCTGGTCGCAGATGGCGACCTTGCGGCCCGCCGCCAGCAGTTTCGTGACGTAATTGTCCGCCGCATGAAACGGGATGCCGGCCATCGGATAGTTTTGCCGTTTGGTCAGGGTAAGCCCGAGGAGGCGCGAGGCGATGACCGCATCGTCATAGAACAGCTCGAAAAAATCACCGAGACGGAAAAACAGCAACGTATCCGGTGGCAGTCCACGCTTCACCTCGAAATACTGTTGCATCATTGGAGTCATAGGTAAATATACCCCCCATTTATACCCACCAAAAATGAGCGACAAACATTCAATTTGGCGACCGGCTGGTCCCGCAGGTCTGTATGTGAATTCACAGTCTGGGATCTACTATTCGCGGTATCGGATGAATGGGTCTCGGACATTCCGGTCACTGAAAACGAAAGTTTTTACCGTCGCAAAGCTCAAACACGCCAAGCGTCAAGTTGACGTAGAAAAGGACCGGCAGCGCGGGGCGGTTATTAGCGCCAATTTTCAAACACTCGGCGGCTTGCTGGTCGAAATGCAAACACGCCTTGACGCCATCCCCGTGGCACAGAGCACCAAAGTTGGGCGCAGCGGGAATATTGAGCGACTCAAGAGGAACTGGCGGCGGGGGAGTTTTGACGCATTTCTTGCCCGCAACGTCACAGCCGATGTCGTGGCCGAATTGCGCGAGTATCTCCTCCACCACGCCGAGTGGAAATGGAAGTTTCAGAAAGGAAGTCATTGTGGGTTCAAGGTTCCAACCGTGAACCAGACTCTTTGGGTTCTGCGCGTGCTCCTCGACATCGCCGTAGAGAAGATGGTCCTGATAGAAAATCCCTTCGCGGTTTCATCCACGTTGAGACGCGGGTTGTTTGCGAAGGGCAGGGGACAGGCTGGCCGAGGTGGGGCGAGACTCCAATTGCCGGACCGGGCAGACATGCTACGCATCTTTGCGGAAATGCGCCGGGTTCCCGACGAGTCCGACAAGTTCAAGCCCAACCCTGAACAGCGAATCTACCTGGAGACAATGGCGATTGAGATGGCCGACCATGCCGAGTTGTTGGCCTATTCCGGCATGCGCAAAGAAGAAGCGACGAAGTCGACCGTCGGGGACGACCACGGCGACGAATTCAAAATCTGGGGCACGAAGTCCGAATCCGCAGAACGCACCATCCCCGTGAACCCGGCATTGCGGTTGGTGCTTGATCGCATCAAAAGCCGGAGAGTCGGGCCAAAAACCAAGCTCGTCATCACCAGCGAACCACGGACGGCCATGCGCCGGGCCTGTGCGCGCCTCGGTTTGCCGATGCTGCGCAACCACGATTTGCGCCACTATTTCGCGTCCGTTTGCATTGCCAGTGGAGTGGACATTCCGACGGTTTCCCGCTGGCTGGGCCACGCGGACGGCGGCACTCTCGCGATGAAAACCTACGGACATTTGCAGAAAGACCACAGTCAGGCATCCGCCAAAAAAGTGGATTTCAACGCGTCCTTCGCAGATGCGCAATCGAGTGTCGCTTGATGCCTCATCACGGGGAGTGCTAATTAAGTTCACACCGACGCTCAATGGAGCGACGTGTAACGAGCACCCGACGAGTCCCTGACAGTCGCTTTAGACGCCCGGTGGCAAGTTCCGCGTAAAGTGTAGTCCGCGAGATGCCTCCAAGAAGATAACGGGCGGTTTTCTCATCGTAAGCTTCAGGCAGCGGAGGAGGGGATTCAGTGGAGATAGTCACCGTTTCTCCTTCGACACCTACACCCCATTTTGCTGCGAGCTGTTTCGCTTCATCGATATCCTTGGCTTCATAAACAACCCGGCGAATTTCTCCCGAAGCGATATAGACTCCTGAGAATTTTTTGAGTACGGAGTCGGCATTCATAGCGCCATTCTGCTGCCGCTGATTGCTGACCATCAGCGACGAACCAAGTTACTGCAAAACTGCCGTGCGCAGTCTGTTAGCAAGATTGAGCCGCCTTCGGTGTTTCGGTCCACGCTCAGATCCCCATTCGCGGTCCTTGGCGCGGTGTCTGCTCGGGTGAGGGCAGCGGCG
>JAIPJW010000074.1 GCA_021734075.1 Cephaloticoccus sp. | reverse complement strand
GCACGATTTTTCCGCCCAGTTCATATTTCAGGTCGTGGGGTCCGCCTCCCGCAGCGCCGCCCTCAGCCTGAACATGCTGGTCTTTCTCGCTTGGCAGGCAACCCTGCTGGTATTCATCCCCAAACTGACCGGCTCGCGCACGCTCGGTTGGATGGGCTTCGGTCTCCTGCTTTGTCTTGCCTGGCCCTGGTCGAATGAAGCGGGATCCGCCGTGGACTTCCGGCTTGATCATGCCGCCATGTGCCTGCTGGGCATCACTTCTGTGGTCGCCCTGATGACCCAAGGCTTACGCCATACCGGGTGGTCACTTGCCCTAGGATTGGCAATTGGGATCACTATATTGGAGCGATTCCTGACCGGGGCCTATTTCGCGGTCATTTTCACCGCCTGCAGCGCTTGGGTCATGTTTGGACCCGACCGCGGGTTGCGCTTACGTAATCTACTGTTGGCCGGCTTGGTTTGCACCCTGCTGACCGCCCCTGTTTTCTGGGCAAACCGTGAAGGCATATATACCTACTACTGGGTTGGCCATGTCTCCGGTTCCGAAAGTGCCGCACGCTTGCGCGGCTTCGACCTGTGGACGTCCGTTCGATTTCTGTTGGAAAACCTCGGGGTCATGCATCTCGGATCCTGGTTTGGCGGCGTGGTGGTAGGGATAACCGCCGGCCTGCTCGCGCTGACCCGGTTGGCTCCGCGAACCAATAAACCAGTCCCTGACCTAAATTGGCTTTTTATCGGCCTAATATTCTTTCTCGCCCCGGTCGCGGTGCTGACAGTGCATCCCCAGAAGTCGGAATATGTTCTCGGCGTCTTGGTGCCCGGCATCGTGCTGCTGGTTCTCTGGCTTTGGCAGTTTCTGTGGACCCATATTGATTTCTCCATTGGTCCGAGGTGGCGGCGCTGGATGCCCACAACCCTCGCCCTGGTCACTTTGGGTGCCGGCGGCGGTAATTTCGTGACCCGGCAATGCGCCCAACCTCATGACGATGAATTCCTCCGCAGTGCCCGCTCCGTCAACGAACTTGCCGACCGCATCTACGCCGCAGCGCAAAAACTCCACCTCCCAAATCCCACGATTGGGGTGGATCAGATTGTGGATTTCGTGGACGCCCAAATCCTCGGAGTGATTTGCTATGAACGGCAGCACGTTTGGTATTCGTTCGTCACCCAAATGCCGGACAGTATTCTGGCGGAGCCGGATGACGTGATCCGCTACAAACTAAATCTATGCGATTTCATTTTGCTGACCGATCAAATGCCAGGTGACGGTTATTGGCCTTATGACAAGGCGATGCGGCGCCTCTATCCCGAGTTGAAAACTTGGTGCGAGACTCATCGCAATTTGAGCAAAACATTCAGCATTCAAGGTCGCGAGATGTCACTTTACCAACGAAGCGAGTTTCCCTGAGATGCAGGCCTCGCGCATGAACATCACCGTCCTCGGCCTCTGGCATCTTGGCTGCGTCACCGCCGCCTGCATGGCCCGTCACCACCGGGTGACCGGACTTGATTTTGATGAAACCGTGCTGGCGGGATTGCAGACCGGTCGCGCCCCGTTGCACGAACCTGGACTGGACGATTTGATCGCCGGAGGACTCGACAGGGGAACGCTTGGTTTTTCCAGTGATCCCGCCCTCGTCTCCGGTGCGGACTTGCTATGGGTCTGCTATGACACCCCCGTGGACGTCGATGACCAGTCGGATTCCACCTGGGTATTGGATCGGCTGCGTCGGGTTCTCCCCGGACTGAAAGCTGACACGGTGGTCTTGCTCTCTTCCCAACTTCCTGTGGGGACCACGGCTGCTTTGGCCCGGGCCCATCCCAACCTTCATTTTGCCTGTTCACCGGAAAATCTTCGCCTGGGTTCCGCGATCTCTGCATTCACGCAACCTGCCCGCATCGTTGTCGGGGCCGAGGAGGGTCCTGCGCGGGAGGTGCTGGAAAAACTTTTGCACCCGTTGGGAGCCCCGCTGAGCTGGATGCGTCCAGCGTCCGCGGAAATGGTGAAGCACGCCCTCAACTCATTCCTCGCTCTCTCGGTCGCTTACATCAATGAACTCGCCACGCTCTCTGAGCAAGTTGGAGCCGATGCCCTGGAGGTCGCTGCCGGCCTGAAAAGCGACCCCCGCATCGGCCCTCGCGCCTATTTGAACCCCGGGGGTCCGTTTGCCGGCGGCACCCTGGCCCGCGATGTGGCCACGTTGACCAGCTTCGGACAACGGCATGCGATTCCACTTTCCCTGATTCCTGCGATCAAGGAAAGCAATGACCGACATCGCCGCTGGGCCTTCCGCAAACTTCAAACGGCCCTGACGGGCATTTCGCAGCCCATCGTGGCGGTGCTTGGGCTGGCCTACACCCCCGGCACCAGCACCCTGCGGCGCAGTGCAGCGGTCGAACTTTGCCGGCAGTTGACGGGCATTGGCTGTGTGGTGCGAGCCTATGATCCCTTGATCCGCACCCCGGATGCCGAACATACGGATATTGCACTCACCCCAACCATCACCGAGGCGGTGCAGGGGGCTCATGCCATGGTGATCTGCACGGCCTGGTCGGAACTGAGTGATTTACCTTGGCCGGATCTCCTGAACAATATGACCGGATCCGTGGTGGTCGATGCGGGCAGATCAATTGAAAAAGCGGTGTCAGCCATCCCCGGTCTCACTTACATCGCGGTCGGACACCCATGAAGCTCAACCAACGCAATACTCTCGTTACCGGCGGCAGCCAGGGACTTGGTAGACATATCGTCGAGGCCTACCTGACCGCAGGCGCCAACGTTCATTTTTGTGCCCGCACTGCAGCTGATGTCGAACGCACACAGCGGGAGCTGGCTCCGGGACTGTCCCCGGGCCAGCGATTGATCGGCACGGTTTGCGACATCGGGGTTCCGGCTGACGTGGATGCCCTCTTCGCGGCAATCGGCCAAGCTGGACCGCTGCACGTTGTGGTCAACAACGCCGGCATCTATGGACCGATCGGGCCCACCGAGGAGATCAGCCTCGCCGACTGGAATCAAACCTGGCAGGTCAACGTCACCGGAACGCTGTTGGTTTGCCAGCATGCCGTGCGCGCCATGAAACCTCTGGGCGGCGGCAAGATCATCACCATTTCCGGTGGTGGTGCCACCAACCCCATGCCTCGACTGGTGGCCTATGCGGCGACCAAGGCTGCCGTGGTCCGTATGACCGAAACGCTCGCCGAGGAATACCGCGAGGATCACATTGACGTGAATGCCGTCGCTCCCGGCGCCCTGCGCACCCGCATGAACCAGCAGGTGCTTGAGGCCGGACCAGACAAGGCGGGCGCCGAATTTTACGCCAAGAATCAACAATGGGCCGACGGAGGCGCTGCGGATCCAAGTTTGGCCGCCGCGCTTTGTGTCTGGCTCGCGAGTCCGGAAAGCCACGGCATCACGGGCAAACTCATCAGTGCCCAGTGGGACCCCTGGAAGGAGCCGGATAAATTTCGCGCCTTGGCCACGGGTGATGTTTACACGCTCCGCCGCATTGTGCCGGAGGATCGCAGCAAACCCAGTGTAACCTGATGGCCCGTCCGCTCCAGTTTGCCATCATTGGTTGCGGCCTGATTGGGCGGAAACGCGCCGCAGCGCTCGCTCCCGGTCAGTTGCGCTACGCCTGCGACCTCGATCCGGATCGGGCGGCAACCCTCGCGGGGTCACATCCCGGATGCACGGCCGTCAGTGACCATCAAAGCCTATTGGCTGATGAGCAAGTGGACGCCGTAATTGTCGCCACGCTCAACGGCTCACTCGCCCCCCTCGCCCTGGCCGCGGTCCGCGCCGGCAAACATGTATTGATGGAAAAACCCGGGGGATTGAATGCCGGCCAGTTGCGGGCAGTCGCAACGGCGGCGGAGGTCACGCAGGTCCGGGTGCGTCTGGGCTACAATCATCGTTTTCACCCATCGCTCCAAAAGGCCCGGGCCTTGGTCGATGCCGGCGCGCTGGGACCATTGATGTTCCTGCGCGGACGTTACGGCCACGGTGGACGCAAGGGCTACGAACAGGAATGGCGCGCTGACCCCAAACTATCCGGCGGAGGGGAACTCATCGACCAAGGGGTGCACCTGATCGACCTTGCAGGGTGGTTTCTTGGCGATCTGCCCGAGGTGAGCGGCCACGCCACGACCAGCTATTGGGCGATGCCCGTGGATGACAATGCCTTCCTTTCCCTCCGCACCACGGCCGGGCAAACCGCGTGGCTGCACGTGAGTTGCACGGAGTGGAAAAACCTGTTCTCCCTCGAAATCTATGGGCGCGACGCCAAACTCGCCCTGGACGGCCTCGGCGGCAGTTACGGCCCTGAACGCTGCACCTTTTATAAAATGCTGCCGCAAATGGGCCCGCCGGAAACCATGGTCTGGGATTACCCAGCAGGCGACGATTCCTGGCGACTGGAACTGGCCGCCTTCGCGGAGGACATCCACGCGCAACGCGAGCCCCAACCCGGTTTGCGCGAGGGCATCCGCACCCTGGAAATTGTTGAAACCATCTATCGGTCCAGCGGCTATCCGGTCTCCACCGCGACGGTGGAGTGAAAACCAGAAAGATCAAAACAAAGCATAGTCTCTTCCCCCCTCCCTTTCACTTTCCCTTTCTCATTTTCCTCCCATGATCATCACCCGTTCACCCCTGCGTGTTTCCCTTGGCGGCGGCGGCACCGACCTGCCGTCCTATTATCGTGAACATGGCGGATTTCTCATCGCCGGGGCCATCGACAAATACGTCTACCTTACCCTGCACCGCACCTTCGTGCCCGACTTGATCGTCAAGTATTCCAAGCTGGAGCGCGTGTCCACCGCGGCCGCGTTGGAACACCCGATCATCCGCGAGGCCTTTGCCCTGCTGGGCATGGAAGGACGCTCCCTCGAGCTGACCTCCATGGCCGACATCCCCGGCGGCACCGGCCTGGGCTCCTCCGGCAGTTTCACGACCGCATTGCTCAAGGTTTTGCATGCCGGCAACAAGCATTTGATCTCCCCGGCGGAATTAGCGGAACAGGCCTGTCACATTGAGATCGACCGACTCGGTGAACCGATCGGCAAGCAGGACCAATACATTTCCGCGGTCGGCGGTATCACCGCCTTTACGTTTCATCCCGACGGTCGCGTCGAGTATCGACCCTGTCGTATTTCCGAGGAGACCCTGTTCAATCTCGAGGACAACCTTCTGCTGTTTTTTACCGGTTACTCCCGATCGGCCTCCGCCATTCTCAAGGATCAGAACATCAAGTCCAAGCAGCACGATCCGGCCATGCTTGACCAACTCCACTTTGCCAAGGACCTGGGCTTGCAGTCGCTCAAGACACTGGAAAGCGGCCAGCTGCCGGAATTCGCCCGACTGATGGATGTGCATTGGCAGCGCAAAAAAGTCCGCAGCTCCGGCATGAGCAACGACCGGATCAACGAATGGTATGATTTTGCCATGGCCCACGGCGCCCTCGGGGGAAAACTCATCGGCGCCGGCGGCGGGGGCTTTTTGATGTTTTACGCCGAAGACAAGATCAGACTCCGTCATGCCATGCGTGAGAAGGGCCTGCAGGAAGTCCGCTTCCGCTTCGACTTTGAAGGCACGAAAGTCGTGACCCAGAATTGATCCCATGTCCGGCGCCCACACCGATTTTCCCGTGGCCATTCTGGCCGGTGGTCTGGCCACTCGACTCCGGCCGGTGACGGAGAAAATCCCGAAACTGTTGGTCGAGGTCGCGGGGGAACCTTTCCTTTCGCATCAACTCCGGCTGCTCAGGCAAAACGGGCTCACCCGCATTGTCCTGTGCGTCGGACACCTGGGCGACCTGATTGTCGAACATTACGGAAACGGGGCCAAATGGGGGGTGCACATCGACTACTCCTTCGATGGTGAAAAATTACTGGGCACTGGCGGGGCGCTTATACGTGCGCTTCCGTTGCTCGGGGATGCCTTCTATGTCCTCTATGGTGACAGTTTTTTGCCGATCAATTACCAGGCCGTCGGCCGCACTTTCCTCGCGGCCGGGAAACTTGGTCTTATGACGGTCTATGAGAATCGTGGTGCCTACGACACCAGCAATGTCTGGTTCGAGGATGGACGGATCAGGCGCTACGCCAAAACGGACCCCCTCCCGCAAATGCGGCACATTGACTATGGCCTGGGTGTTTTCCGACCGGCGGCATTTGCTGACCAATCCCCGGGAACAGTCGTGGACCTCGCAGTGGTGCAATCAAACTTGTGCACACGTGGGGAGTTGTCTGGCTACGAATCGCCGGATCGCTTCTTTGAAATCGGCTCGCCGGCCGGGTTGAAGGAACTCGACGAGTTTCTCCGAACCGGTTTGTCTCCCCGCTGAACCCCATGTCCTATACCGCCCAACATCTTCAGGAAACTGCCGAGATTGTCGCGAAGCTCGATTCCGTGAATTGCGAAAAATGTGTCGCCGCGCTCTTGGCCGTGCGCGAGCGCGGGGGACGGCTTTTCATTCTGGGCGTCGGGGGCAGCGCCGCCAACGCGTCGCACGCAGTGAACGATTTCCGCAAAATTGCCGGCTTCGAGTGCTATGCGCCCACCGACAATGTCTCCGAGTTGACCGCCCGCACCAATGACGAAGGATGGGCCAGCGTCTTTGTTGAATGGCTACGCGGCTCGCGGCTGACCGCGAAGGACGGGGTCATGGTTTTTTCAGTCGGGGGTGGAAATCTGGAAAAAAACGTCTCGCCCAATCTGGTGACCGCCCTGCAGTTTGCCAAGCAGGTCGGGGCCAGTGTGCTGGGCATCGTGGGCAAGGATGGCGGTTATACTGCCGCTGTCGCCGATGCTTGCGTGATCATCCCCACCGTGAATCCGACCAACATCACGCCCCACTCCGAAGCCTTTCAGGCCGTCATCTGGCATCTTTTTGTCTCCCATCCAGCCCTCAAGGTAAACCAGACCAAGTGGGAATCGGTCGACCAGCGACCCTGATCAGATTCTGCCTGTGCCCCAATCCACGCTGCGCCCCGCTGTTTTTCTGGATCGGGATGGCACGCTCAACGTGTGCCGGGTGCAAAACGGGCGACCCTACCCCCCGGCCGCCATCACCGAATTCACTCTCCTGCCCGGGGTCGCCACAGCCTGCCGCCGGTTGCATGCGGCCGGTTATGTGTTGGTCGTCGCAACCAACCAACCCGACGTGGGTCGGGGCAGCCAGACCCAGTCGAATGTCGAAGGGATGCATGCCCGCCTGCAGGAACTCATCCCCGAGATTGCGCATATTGAAGTCTGCTATGACTCCGGCCGGGGCGAGCCTTCCCCTCGCCGCAAGCCGGAGCCGGGCATGTTGCTGGAGGCGGCAGCGGCGCTCAATCTCAACCTCGCCAACAGCTGGATGATCGGTGATCGCTGGCGCGACATTGATGCGGGGCATGCCGCCGGGTGCCGCACCATTCTGTTGGACTACGGTTACGAGGAGGCCCTGCGACAGAAACCCGACTTTGTTGCCCCCAACCTGACCGAGGCTGCCCGGATTATCCTTGCCCGGCCCAACCGGATTAGCTGACTGACTTCATGCTTAATCTTAACGACCTCAAAATCAAGATTTTCGCCGACGGGGCGGACAAGGCTGGCATCCTCGAACTTTATGGACAACCCTACATCAAGGGGCTGACCACCAATCCGACTCTGATGAAAAAGGCCGGCATCAGTGATTATGAAGCCTTTGCCCGGGACATTCTGCATACAGTCACCGCCAAGCCCATCTCGCTCGAGGTTTTTGCCGATGACTTCGCGGAGATGAAGCGACAGGCCATCAAAATTGCGGGTTGGGGTGCCAACGTCTATGTGAAGATCCCCATCACCAACACACGCGCGGAATCGTCGGTGCCATTGATCAAGGAACTCACCGCGGAAGGCGTGCAGATGAACCTGACAGCCCTGCTCACCCTTGACCAGGTTCGGGCCGTCGCCGGAGTGCTGGACCCCAAACTACCCGTGGTGGTCTCGATCTTTGCGGGACGCATCGCCGACACCGGCACTGACCCAATGCCCATCATGCGGGAAAGCCGGCAAATTCTCGCCGGCATGCCCCAAGCCGAATTGCTTTGGGCCAGTGTGCGCGAAGTGTTGAACCTGGTGCAGGCGGAGCAAAGCGGATGTCAGATCGTCACCGTCACCCACGATATTCTGGCCAAGGCCGCCAAAATGCTGGGCATGGATCTCGCCGCCCTGTCACTCGACACCGTAAAGATGTTTGCCAACGACGCTGCCGCCGCCGGCTACCGGCTCTAGCATTCGGCGCTGACTATTGGCTTCACTTCCCCCCACCCCGCGGGTTGAGTCTCAACCATGACTCCCGCGCCAACGGATTCAGTCCAATTGATCAATACCCTGCGCCAGCAATTGATTCTGGCCCAAGTGCGGATCATGGAACTGGAAGACGAGCGCGACCAGTTGACTCCCCGCCTTGACGAAATCGAATCACTGCTCGCCGAGGCGCAAAAATTGGTCGACCTCAAACTCGACGAGACTGCACACCTTCAGCAGGTCGTGGCCGATTCCCAGGCCCAGGCGACGACCCTGCAAAGTCAATTGACGCAATCCGCTTCCGAACTCTCGACCATTAGTAACCAACTCGGCCAATCCGAGAGGGAAGCAAGGGATATGAAGGAGCAATTCACCGAATCCGTAAACAACCTCACCAGTCGATTGAATAAGTTGCAGGGGGAAATCGAACGGTGCCATTCATCACGTAGTTGGCGGTGGACCGCATGGCTCCGGTGCCTGGCCGGATTCTTCAATAGCAAAGGGGCATGAGCACTTCGATGCTGTGTGGTGAAATCGAATCATCCCGGCCGTTGCGTGCCCGGGGCGGCAAGATCACGATCACCGGTTGGTGTCTCGTCAAGGGGCAGCGTGAACCTCCGCCGGTCCGATTGGTGACTAACGCGGGTGAACTGGCCATGATCGCCCGTCATGACCGTGCCGATGTCGCCGCACTCATGCCTGACGAACCGGCGGCCGCAACCAGTGGGTTTTCACTAGCTGGTTCATTACCACCCGGAATTCACCTCGGCCGCTGCGAAGCGCTACTTCCCGATGGAACCTGGCAAGCCTTTCGCCAACTCTCCATCGCATCCGAGGCACCACCCTTCATCGCCGTGCTCGACGAACCGATCTACTATGGCACACTGCATGACCGCGTCAAAGTCGGCGGCTGGGCCCTTGATCCATTGCGTCCAACCGCGGAACTTTTCCTGCGTTATGGCCATCGTGAGATAAGCTGTGTCATCAACCAACTCCGTGCTGACGTGCCCCTGGCCTACCCCGACACGCCACATGCGATGCAGGCGGGCTTCACTAGCGAAGATTTTCTGGTAGCCGGCCATGGCCCCGTCCGGGTGCGGGCACGATTGGCCGACGGCACCACGCTGGTGGCATCAACCAAAGTGAGCTTCAGCATTGCCACGGACGAAAATCACAGCCCCGAACTCGACCTCACCGCACCACGGATCGGCCTGGGCACCGTTTGTTCGACCAGGCCACCCAACCCGCCTGTTCCCATAACCCTTTCCCACCGCAATATCCTGTTCATTCTACCTGGGAACTTTGCCGCCAACAGTGCTTTGCATGTGACGGCACTCGCCAATGAACTGGTGGCGGCCGGATTTACCTGCTCGGTGGCCGCCGCACACAACCTTAAAGCGCTTTATCAACACGAACGTCCCCTGTTCAGTGGGATCACACACGAGGACGCTGCAGCTGGAGTCACTTTCCCGGACGGACGCGGCCCCGATTTGATTCACGCCTGGACCACCCGGGAAAACGTCCGTCGTCTCGCTGAACGGATTCGTTCACTTTATGGCAGCAAATTGGTGGTTCATCTCGAGGACAACGAGCAGGAAATCCTGGCCGTCACGCTTGGTCGCAACTGGCAGGAGCTGGTCACGGCTGACGATGCCGAGCTTGATCGCATCGTGCCTGATGATCTTTCGCACCCGCGTCATAGTCAGATTTTCCTGGAGTCGGCCAATGGAGTCACTGTCATCACTGATGGTTTGCGCGAGTTCGCACCGGCAGATCGTCCCTGTCACACCATCTGGCCTGCGGCCGATGCACGATATTTTGGACCGCGAACCAGACCGGATGATTTTCGACGAATTCTGGATCCCACTCCGGGAACGACCATGCTTTTTTATCACGGCAACGTGCATGCCTCGAATCGGGCGGAAGTGCGCGAATTGTATGCCGCCGTGCTGGAACTGAACCGCACGAGCGATCCTGTAATGCTGCTTCGCACGGGTCTGGACACCATTGATTTCCTCGGGGAAATGGCTACTGACGTGGCGCCTTACGTCATCAATATCGGGTTAATCTTGCATCGCCACATCGCCCCACTGATGGCTCTGGCTGATATCTTCGTGCAACCAGGAGTGCCCGGCGCATTTAACGATTATCGCTTCCCTTCAAAGTTGCCGGAATTCTTCTCCGTGGGTCGGCCGGTGGTGTTGCCCCGCACGAATCTGGGCAAGAACCTGCGGCACGGTCGGGACGCCTATGTGCTCGAGCGGGCGGACGCCAACGGGATTATCGGGGCCATCCGGACCTTGCGCAAAGACCCTGCCCTTTGTGAGCAACTTGCCCGGGGCGCTTTGGCCTACGCCCGCGAACATTTCAATTGGCAACGCAGCGCAGCCGCACTTGCCACCTTCTACAACTCGCTGTCACCTTCCTGAGCCATGCCGTCAACCCCTCCTCAGACCATCTCCATGACCGGAGGCCGGGGCCGGCTCGCTTCACTCGTATCCGACCACTTTCGTGCTCCCGCCTACAACGTGAAGCCTTATTCCCGCACTGCCGGTCCGGGCTTCACCGCGCTCGAATCATTGCTGGAACCCGACGTGCTGGCCACTGCCGGCACCATCTTTCATCTGGCTTGGAGTTCACTACCCGCCACTTCCGAAAAGCATCCCGGGATAGAACAAACGCACGACCTGCCGTTTCTTGACCGGTTGTTGACGGCTCTCGCGACCAATCCTGAAACCAGAAAAACCCGGTTGGTGTTTTTTTCCACCGGCGGGGCCGTTTATGGCAACGCCCCCGGACGGGCCAATCATGAGGGCGACCCCTGCCACCCAATCGGCGCGTATGGGCGGTTCAAACTCGCGGCCGAACAAATGATCAATGAGCGCGCTCCGCGTGACGGACTGACCTGCACGGTGCTGCGCATCTCGAACCCCTATGGCTACCCCGTTCCGCCGAGCCGGGCTCAGGGTCTGATCCCCCACGCCCTGCGCTGCAGCGTGAGCAACCAGCCGTTTAATCTCTGGGGGGATGGGACCACCCGGAAGGATTTTCTCTACTACACCGATTTTCTGTCGGCACTGGAGTTGGTGATGGCGGCCCATCTTACCGGCACCTACAACCTTTGTGCAGGGCGCTCGCATCAAATCAGCGAGGTTATCAAACGGGTGGAAACCGAGGCCGGCCATCCGATCACCCAGGTGCATACCCCGGCCCCGGCCTGGGATGTGCATGACAGCCGCCTGACCAACGCGAAATTTCGTGCCGCCACCGGGTGGCAGCCCCAGGTCGATCTGGCCGAGGGCATCCGGCGGTCGGCGGCGGGCTACTTGGAGCACTGACCTCATGGACGAACCCCCTTACCAGTCCGGCAACCAAACTCCGGAACATTCTCCAAGGAGCTTGGGATTGGTCTGGGTCTTTCTGCTCATGGCGGGGGTGGCCGGCTGGATGCTAAGTCGCTCCTGGCACGCGTCCATTTTGGACCGGTATGAATTTCGCCAGCTCCAGACCGCCCTGAGCATTTTCTGGACGGCACAGGATGGTTTCCATCTGGCTTACCTGACGCCGCTTTTTGGCCCCCCTTGGTCCATCCCCATGGAGTTCCCGACCTACCAATGGTGCGTGTCCGTGATCGTGCGACTGGGCCTCATGGAGGTGGAACCCGCTGGCCGGCTGGTCAGCATTTTGTTCTACGCCGCCACATTGCCTGCCATTTATGGCCTGTTGGGTCTCGCCCAACTGTCACCCTCACGCCGGCTCCTTGTCCTGGCCGTGATACTCAGCACCCCGGTATATTTGTTTTATACGCGGACAGTGATGATCGAGACCACGGCCCTTTGTTTTTCCGTATGGTATCTCCTCGCTTTCAGCCGCACCTTGTCGACCGGCAAAGCCGGTTGGTTCATCGCGACCTGCCTGTTTGCCCTCCTCGCGGCATTAACCAAGATAACCACCTTCGCGGTCTATGCGGCACCTGCCGCGATGCTGGCCCTGGCTGCCCTTCGTCAAAGGTTGAAAGCCTCACCGCCAGGTTCCAAGTGGCGCGGCACCGGCCGGTCCGTGTTGGTTTCAGCTCTGCCCATGCTCCTGGCCCTCGGCCTCACCTGGTGGTGGGTTGCCTTTGGCGACGCCATCAAGCACTCCAACCCCTACACAGGTTTCCTCGCCTCCACAGAACTGCAGCACTGGAATTATGGCACCCTTGCCCTGAGGCTGGATCCGTCGTTCTGGGTTCATCTTTGGCAAAACATCACCCAAAATCTGCTCAGTGAGGGGGCTCTGGTCCTGGGTCTGGTGGCCTTCACCTTTGCGCGGCCGGTCGCGCGGCGGATAGCGCTGGTCTGCCTGGGCGGCTTCTTCACCGGTCCGCTGGTGTTCGCCAATCTCTACCACGTTCACGACTATTATTACACCGCCAATGCGTTGCTGCTGACCGGGGCGACGGGTCTGCTCCTGGCCTCCGCCTGGGATAACCCCCGTTTGACGGCGGGATCCCGCTGGTTGATGCTCACGTTGCTGCTGTTGCTGCAATATCGTGCCTTTGACAGTGGATATTATTATTATTATTGGAAGGCAGCGCCGCCCCCTCCCGATCTCGCCGTCATCATGCGGGAGACCATCCCGCCGGACGGGGTGGTGCTGATTTCTGGGGATGATTGGAATCCGTTACTGCCCTATTATGCCCAACGCTGCGCGCTGATGGTGGCGGGAGGTCGGGACAACGAATTCGAGGTGCTGAATGACGTGCTGGCCCGGTTGTCACCACAACGGATTACGGCCATGGTGTTGGTCGGCGCAAAGTTGCGCCATCAGACCAGTCTGATCCAAGAACGTGTGCAGCGTTTCGGTCTGTCCCCAAAGCCATTTGCCACCAGTGACGACGCCGACCTTTATCTGCCTGCGGACGACATCCCCCTGGCGGCCGCCCATTTCAATGACCGCCACTTTACCAGTGCCCGGGTATTGATTTCCCCGAACACAAAACTGTCGATGTCGCCCGAGGTCACCCAGGATTGGCATGGTCAGGCATTCCCCGGTTTCTCACCCGCTCCCCTGCGCAGCCGCAGTCAATTTGGGCTTAATGCAGGCACCGTCGAAGACTTGCCGGCAATTCTGGCGCATGCTCCCTCGGAACTCTATTTTCAGCCACCCGCCAATGCCCATAATTTTTCCGCCGTCGTGGGATTGGCCCCAAGTGCCTATGCCGAACCCCTGCCGGCGGCCAGTGACGGCGTGGTAGTTGAAATTTTTGAACAGCAGCCAAATGGTCTGCGCCGTTCTCTGCTCCAGCGATCACTCACGCCCGCCACAAAAGCCCAGGATCGCGGACCACAGAAACTGACTTACGAAAATGGCCAACCCTTCGCCGGGGAACTCGTTTTCACCCTCTCGCCGGGTCCAGCCAACAATCCGGCCTATGACCAGGCTTACTGGGCCGACATCGATATTCACTAAGCAGGACCTACTCAATGGTAACCGGTCCTCGCAGCCAGGCCCAGTCTCTGGTATCGCGACCACTGGGACCGGGCCCCAGCATGAGTTCCACATCACTGTCCCGTTCCAGTGAAAATAGAAATTCAATCGGCACCGGACCCCGGTCCACCTCCCGGTTCGTGGGGTCAATCAACCGTGTATTCAGCAATCGGGGCTCCTGGCTGTCGATCAATTCGGACAATCGCAACTCCACGCCGTCAGTCGGATCCTGGCCGGGAGGAGGATGGTAGGCATCCGGATTGATCCACACCACCCCATGGAGCGCATGCTGACCTGGCGGCAGATGGAAGACGAGGCGGGTGAGCGGATGCATACTAAATGACTCCATTTGCGCGATCCGTTGGCGCATCGGTTCAAATGTGGAGAAAAATCGCCCGGGTTGCGGATGCATGGAGGTGAAGAGCAACTGCTGATCCAGCGGCAATTCCGCCACCACCTGCCAGGCGCCCGCCAGCGGTTTGGCCTCGGGCCTGACTCCCGGGGCAAAGACAAAGCCGGAAATCTTCCCGTCCAGCATGAGCTGGGTGATGCGTGTTTCCTGGTCCTCGCGGAAAAACAACCAGTCATCCTCATCGCGCAGCAATGGCCGGTTGCTCAAGCCCAGGCGGCCGAGACGTTCGAGCAAAAGTGATTTCTCCCGCCACGAGGGACTCTCGACCACCAACGCCCCGATGTTCTCGGCGGACAAATTGAGCAAAGCCTGGTCAATCTTGGTCGCATCCGTCTCCGCGTCCACGCGCAACATCAAGGCCCGGCGCTGGGCATAGTAGGGCGTCATTGAATTCCAATCCTGCCCCACCACCAACAACACGTCCCGAGGCGCGGTCAATTGCTGCAAGGCAACCGTCAGGACATTGCCGCCGGCACTGATACCCTGCTGGGCCGGCAGATAGTGCCAGCCATACCAAAACATCTGCCCCAGCACGAACAGTCCCGCCATGCCGGTGCCCAACCATCGCCATTGCACGTTCTCGGTGAGACCCACCACGGCCAAACCAACGGCCAGGAGCAGGGCCATGGTATTCGCCACGTAGTAATAATCGTGGTAGGCGTAGAGCAACGGAAAGCACCATAGCGCCAGCATAAAAATCGAGCCGCAAAACAAGACCGCCTGGACGCGATGTCGGGCCCCCAGCAGCAGGCCAAGAAACCCCAGACCCAACAGCGGCAACCACGTAAGCTGGTCCCGCACAATCCGCCATTGCATGGCCCATATTTCCGCGGAAAAACGCAGCGCCCGATTGCCCAGGTTGAAATCCTTCATGTGCGTTGAATTCAGGAAATCGGCCACCGGGTTCAGCGCCTTGATCTGGTCGGCCCACCAAACCCACCACCCTGCCAGGAACAGTGGTGCTGGCACCACCGCCGCCATCCAGATGAAATCTGTCCGCCAACTGCCGTTTTCACGACCGCACCAGAGGCGATTAAATGCCCACGCCGTCATTGGGATCAGGTAGAGCATAAAGGTTGTGACCTTCACCAGTCCCGCGCCGGAACCCGCCAGCACGGCCAGGATCAGCCAGCGAGCTTCCCTAGTTGTCACTGCGCGCTCGAATCCCACCCAGAACCACAAGGCAAACATCAGTGCCATGGTCTCGATCAGGAAGGCTCGCGCGTAGAAAATGTAGAGGGGACAACTCACAATGAGCGCGAGGACAATCCAACGACGACTGGGCGCCACCTGCCATCGGCCCAACAGCAGAAACACGGCAGGCAGGGTCAGGAAAAAGCACGCGATACTTACGGCCCGTCCCGCTTGCGTCAGACCTAATCCCGTGGCTCTGCTGGTGATCACCACCGCCCATTGGTAAAGGGGAAATTCCATCGGGATGGACCAGGGCTTGCCCAGCACCGGGGTTGGATAGGCAAGGGAAAAATCATTTTCCTGGTCGATGAAAAACACCGACAGGGCGGTTTGTGCCTGCCGATATTCCACTCCTGGCAGGGTCTTGCTTTCCCAACCCACCGACATGCCCCAGCCGCCAAAAACCAGTGCGCCAACAAACAGCGACGTGAAAAGGATTGCTTCAAACCAGGACGGCACCGCTGCCGGTTTCGATGGGGGTAACATCCCCTTCACCCAATCGCAACCTGACGGGATTGTCAGCCGGGAATTCGCCGGAGGACAAAACCAACCCTGCGTTCAATTGAAGACCAAAGGGCCCTGCAGCCAGATCCAATCCCGGGTGTCCCGACCATTGGGACCGGGACCAAAGTAGAGGTCTATATCCGTCGCTTCCGGCAAAACGAAAGCTACCTCAAGCAATTGCGCGCCACGATCACTGGGGTTGCCCACGGGGTCCAACAACCGCTGAAACAAAACGCGGGGTTCTGTGCCGCTCTCAAGCGCCAGCAGTTCCACCGCTACGCCATCGGTGGGAGTATCACCCGGACCAAAATCACCCGCATAGGCCGCGGGTATGATACCAATCCGGGTCTGCAGCGTGTGTGCCCCCGCGGGCAAATGGAAACGCAGCCGGGTGGTGGGATGGGCGTTGAACCATGACTCTCCGCCGTGGCGCTCCAGCGTCGGGCCAAAACTGGAATAGAAACCCACCGGTTGTGGTTTCATCCCGGCAAAGATTGTCTGCTCAGGACCATCAAGGTCCGCCAGCAACCGCCATTCCCCTCCCAAGGCTCCCGGCGCAGGAACC
>JAIPJW010000073.1 GCA_021734075.1 Cephaloticoccus sp. | reverse complement strand
GTCTGGCCCGGCACCCACGTGCCGAGCCGCGTGGTGAGGACAGTCGCGGGCCCGGAGAACTTGGGCTGCTTGGTCACGTAGTTGACATAGCCGCCGCTGAAGAACCCGGCCCCAAACACGGCCGAGCCGGGACCACGCACAATGTCGATGGCCTCCACCCCGTTCCAACTGGGGAGGAACCCGTAAAGATTATAGCTGCGGCGCTGGCCGTTGAGGTAGGTCTCGGCAACGTCACCACGGATGCTGGGCGTGGTCGCCAGCCCATAACTTGAGGGGGCGTAGGCGCCGGGGCTGTAGACCACGAATTCCTTCACCCCATGGATGCCGCGCTCATTGAGCAGGGCCTCGGTGATGGAACTGACCGCCCGCGGGGTGTCGAGAATGCTCCGGGCATCGCCAAACACGGTGGAAATGTCGCGCGTGAGCGGGTTGACCGACTGCTCCACCGGCACGCCGGTGACCACGTAGCGCTCCAAGCGGTCAATACCGGACGCGAATGGATGAAGCGAGTCCTGTGCTTGGAGACGACCCATGAAGGCGGCAGCGGCTGTGATGGCGAAGAGGAGGAGATTTTTATTTGGCAGATGCATTTTGATGAATGCCTCACCCAAAACGGACTCCCGAGGTCAGGGGCGCCGTGCGCCCAGGCGCGATTCGCGGCGCCTGCTGTTTCCTTCGTCGGCATGATCCGTTTCAGGTTCGAAGGGTCGAGTGGCCGTATCGCGCCACAGTCTCAGCCTTCCGCGGAAGACACCCCTACAGGCAATGCGCACCAAATTCCATTGTTCGACGGACGCAAGAAAAAGTTTTTTGCATCCTTGTGTTGGTTACGATTATTATTCGGCTTCACCCCCAGTTCGCCGCGTGATGACCCGATTGCTCGTGGACATTGGACTGCGCCCGTGACGACATGCAGGTTTTCAATGGCACGCCGCATACTTATTGTTCATTTGGTCTTTCTCTGGTTCGTCTCCCTGCTCCTGGGGCAGCCAGCCAGTGTTGCCGAATCGGCTACTGTGCTGGACAATTTCATTGTCACCGAAAGTGCCCAGCACCACGAGGGCGATGTGCTTCCCACCTCGCGGCCGGTGGATTCGGTCTTTGGCTCGGGCCAATCGGTGCTGGATCTGCCTCGTTCCATCACTGTGCTCACTCCGGAATTGATGAGCCGGTTTGTCCTGGAAAATCTGGGGGATCTGGGTCGCATCGGAGCCGGCACGCAGGTGGCCAATTACTTCGGCATCCCCGGCACACCCTACATTCGCGGAGTCAAGGCCAGCACTTTTTTCAATGGCATGGCCCGGGCCTACCAACGCAACGAAATGCCGGTTTCATTTGGTTCTTTGGAGGCACTCGATATTGTGAAAGGCCCTACTCCGTCACATCTCGGCCCGGCCCCTGAGGGCGGATATGTCAACTTCATCCCGAAATCACCCTACTTTGATGGGTCGCGCGGCTCCTTGGGCCTGACCGTGGGCGAAAATAACCAGCGGCGGATCCAACTCGATTACGGCAGCCCGGTATTGGTCGGCGATTGGCCGGCGGCCTACCGGGTGTCACTTACGGTGCAGGACGCCGGCACTTATTGGCGCAACGTCGACAACGACTATGTCTCACTTTACGCCGCATTGAAAATTCGTCCGCGCTCTGATTTCAGCGTGTTCACCGGGGCGGAATATTACGATTTCCACAGCAACGAAAATCCCGGTTGGAATAGGGTGACCCAGGATCTGATCGACCACGGCCAGTATATCATCGGTGAACCGCAGAACATTGTCAGCTCAGCTTGGGGTGGAATCGTCAACCGCTCCCTCGCGGTGTTTCCCGGTGCTTACTTCGGCCAGGCGGCCAATTTCCGTGCCCTGATTCTGCCGGCTGATATTGCCGTGGCACGCATTGCCCCGGACTTGCTCAACCTGATGGAGGACCGTCGCACCAGTGATGGGGGCTACCGCTATACCAATGCTTATTTTGCCGCCGGGGGACAGGCGCTCACCACCAAAATTGACGGCAGCACCGTGTTATCCGATCCCAACGATCACGCTGACTCGCGTGATTTACTCTGGTTTCTGGATCTGGTCTCGACGCAAAATCCGGATCGCACCGTGACTTGGAAAACTCTGCTGGAGGCACTCGAAACGGACAAACATTCGAGCTACGGCTACGCCATCGCTGACCAGCAATTGGTGATCGAGAACAAATTTCTGGTCGAACAGCTCAACCTACAACCCGCTGACACCACCGTGACCTACGGCGCATCGTTGCGCTACAACTACGGTTGGATGGTGCAGGATTTCGGGGCCGAACCCTTCAACCGGCGCGACATCAGTCTGCCCTCCATTTCAGCCAACAGCAAGGTGCCCACCGGCGGCGATCACGATCCCAATGGACTCAATCTCTGGGCCACCAGTATCGGGGGCAGCACAGTATCGACCCTCTGGCAGGCCGCGATGTTCGGATTTGCCACCACCAAATGGAATGAACAAATCAGCACAATTCTTTCCCTGCGGGCAGAGAGCATGAGTTACTCCGCCAATCTGCCGGCCGAGGTGGCTCAGGCCTCGGCCACCCATCGGGTGGTCGCAGAGCGCAACGGCAACAAGCAGCTTGGCTCCGGTTCATTGAGTGTGGTTTACCGCCCCACGAACACCACCAGACTCTATACCACCTACCAACGCGGCACCGCCCTCCAACCCGGTCAGGGCGGCACGATCAACAGCAAGAGCAACTTCGCAGATGCCGAGCTCAAGGAGATTGGAGCCAAGTTCTCGCTTCTTGATGCGCGCCTGTTCGCCGGCTTGTCCGCCTACAAATGGGAATCCGCCCGTTTCAACGATCGCGAAAATCGGGCTGAGCGCTTGCGGGGACAGGGCGTGGAATTGGAAGTCACCTGGGCCCCCACCGATCAACTCAGCGTGATCGCCTCCACCGGCTCGCAACGCGTGATCCGCATCGATCCGCTCGGTTTTCGCGCGCGGTATGGCACCGCGGATCGCATCGCCATGGAGTCGGGCGCGTTTGACGCCGGGGTCGCGCCCACGCCTCCTCTCAATCCCCAATTGATTTATCCCGGCACACCCGAATCGCAGGCTAAATTGGATGTCGCGTGGCAAGCCACTCCCACTTGGGGTGGATCAATCGGTGTGATATGGAGCTATGCGTTTTTTCACAATTTTGAGCGCAATCTCGTATTGCCGTCATCCATGGTTTGGCGGAGCAGCATCCACTGGCG
This sequence comes from Cephaloticoccus sp., assembly GCA_021734075.1. GTDB lineage: Bacteria > Verrucomicrobiota > Verrucomicrobiia > Opitutales > Opitutaceae > Cephaloticoccus. The sequence continues at coordinate 13,257 of JAIPJW010000073.1, read as the reverse complement.
GCACGGCCCGTTAACTTTGCGCCTCAGTGCGGAAAATCTTTTCAACGCAGACTACTATCTCGGCGCCGACCCGTATTTCTCCCACAACGATCTGGTGACGAAGGCACCGCCACTGACTTTGCAGCTGGCCGCTGGTTGGAATTTTTGACCGACAGATATGGGCGGCTTTCCCGGTTCGATCCGGCAACATTCGGTAAGTCAGTAACCCGCCGCCGCATTGGTGCGACGTGGATCCGCGTAACCGGTGTAGGTGCCATCCGGATTGATCGCGATGACGTTGATCCCGCCGAAATGCCGGCCCGTGTTGGCGGGTTCCGGCAGTTCCACTTTCCAACCGCGCTGTTCCAAATCCCTGACCACGTCCGCAGGCAAGGACTGTTCCGCCTCCACGGTTTCCTCGCCATTCCAACCCTGTCCCCCGGTCAGATGGACACGGGTGTCTCCGATCGCATCGGCCAGTGACCGGTGCAACACCAGCCGATCGAGCAAGGCCTGCAGGATGGCGGTGGGGATGCGCGAGGAGCCGGGAATACCGATGGCAAATTGCGGCCGGCCGGCGCGAAAAACCATGGTGGGGGCAATCGTGGAACGGGGGCGCTTGCCCGGGGCTATGTAGTTGATATTCCCGGCATCGAAATAGGCGAAATTGCTCATCGTGTCGTTGAGCACCACCCCGGTGCCCGGGGCCACCACCCCCGCGCCGAAATGCAAACTGAGCGACTGCGTGGCACAGACGATGTTGCCTGCCGCGTCGGCCACGGCGAAATGCGTCGTGGCGGCCATGGCATTGTCGGTAAAGGAGTCGTCCAACCACAGGGCCACTTCCTGCTCGGCAGCAATGGGCGTGTTCTGCAAAGCCTGCTCGCGCAGGGCGGCGATCGACTCCGGCGCGATCATCTGCTCGAAATTGAACCGTGCCTCGGGCACATCCGCGATGCCACTTTGCACTTGTGGCACCACATGCCGCCAGACCCGACCGATCCAGTCGAGATTGTCAGCCGTGCGCAAAGGGCCCCCGGCAAAAGTGTCCGGTTCAAGCACCTTCATGATGGTCAGAAAAAGTGCCGGACCGGAGGCCGGCGGAGGGGCCGACAGGATTTGATAACCGCGAAAATCCAACTGCACCGGTTCGGTCAACCGGGCCTCGTAATTCGCGAGATCCTCCAGCGTCAAGTCGCCGCCCCCTTCCGCGGAGGCATGCACTAGGGCCTCCGCAACCCGACCGCGGTAAAATCCATCGCGTCCATGCGCGGCGAACTGCTCCAGCGTTGCGGCCAGGTCAGGGTTGGCCAGGAAAGTGCCGGTCTCGGGCAGCTGCCCGCCCGGCAGATACAACCGGGCAATCTCCGCATCACCCTGTTTCAATTTCTTTTCCTGCTCGGCGTAAAACAACCGGGTCTTGGGCAGAATCTCGGTGCCGGCTCGCGCCAGCTCAATCGCCGGGGCCACATCGGCCGCCCAATCCCGTGCGCCCCATTTTTGATGGGCCAGCCACAGGCCGGCCCCGAGGCCCGGCACGCAGACTGAACCATAGCCGTAACTGCGATCCGCCTTGGGTCGCTGCAAGTAAGCCGCCACATCGACTGAACCGGAGGCATCCATCGCATCAATCACAAAGGTGCGCCCGCTTGTAGCCTCGTAATAGAGCAGCATCAATTTCCCGCCCAGACCGGAACCGTAGGGTTCCGCGACATTGAGGGCGAGCGACACCGTGATCGCCGCGTCGATGGCATTGCCCCCGGCCTGCAGGGTGCGCACGCCGGCTGCGGCCGCCTGGGGATGCCCCGCCACGACCATGCCGTGACGGGCCACCACGGGCGTGACTTCCACCGGCACGGCGCCGAACGTCGGGCCGACAGACAAAGCAACGGCCAGCAAGGCCAGGATTGATCGAAAATAGTTCACGTTCACCAGACAGCGTGACGAGACAGGGCGCATTTCAAAGCGGAATGTAACACACTGTGTTGGAAAGCAGGATCATGATAAATACCAGACACATGGTCATCGGGCCGAGGTAGATTCGACCGGTCAAACGAAAGAAAAACCGGTGAAAATAAGGCAGCACGAACATGATCGGCACCACGGCAAAGAGCAGGTTGATATAGAGCCAGCCCTCAGTCCAATAAACCGTGCCGGTCAGAGCGAAGGTCACATATTGGACGAGGACGATCAGCAACAGACCGAGCGAATTGGCGAACCCGGCTACCAGCATGCCCAGCCACTCCGGCTGTCCGGCCAAACGCATGGAGCCATTGACGCGCAGGGAATTGGCCAGAAAGAAGAGAAAGAACAAAGGCAGATACATCGGCAACAAGAGCAACAAGACCGGCTGAAAGGCCCTGACCCCGATGAAGACGAAGCGGAAGTCCACGTGCAGGAAATAGTAGACGAGGAAGACCAGGAGAAAGAACGAGAAGGCCAGGGTCAGGGCGAGCAGCGCCGTGCGGCGCAATTCCGGCCAACTCGTGCCGGCACCCCACGTTTCCGTCCGGATGCCCTTCGCCCGGCCGTGCCAGCGGTAGCCCAAAAAGAACAACAGGAAACCCACCAAACCGTTGCATCCCGCCCATAACATCACGCCGTTGTTCATGCGCTGGGGGAAGAACCAAGTCTGCTCGCGGTTGGACGCCGCGGCAAAGAGCCTTTGCGACAGTTCCGTCATGGGAATGTAAGTGAAGCAAGCGATCGTCGCCCCGATCAAAAACAGTCCCCAGAAAACCAGCCAGCCGCGGCCCTGGGGTCGGGGCTGGGGCGCGGGAAGCGGATGAACCAAGACTTGAAAGCCGGGGACATTGGCCAAGAGCACCCGGGCCAGAGGAATCAGGGCAACAAAGGCGGCCACCAAGGCGATCATTGTGAGCAATTCCTTCCAAAACCAAACCTGATCATGACTGGAGAGGCCGGACTTGAGATCAAAGACGTGCTCAAAGTAATCGATCTGATTGGCGGTCGCCCCGACACTGTAAGGCTGGAACGGGTGCAACACCCGCTCGTTGTGCACCACCCGGAGAGTGCGCACTGCAGCGTCACCATAATAGCGATCAATCTCCACCTCCTCGAAGGGAGTGCCCGCAATGCCCTTGGTGGTGTTGAGTAAACGCAAGGCCTCCGGGGCCCGGCGCATATCCCCATTTTTCAATTCATTGCGGTAAGCCCCCTCGTCGAACAAGGCATAACTGAAACCGACATTCGATCGCACCGGCCGCAGGACCCGGTTGGTCAGGGACAAGGCATAACCGGAGACATAGATCGACTGCAGTTTGCCCGGCCGTCCCATTCGATCGGCCTCCTGCCCAAAGTAACTGGCCCCCTGCAATACGGCGTTTCCGCCCGCCGAGTGACCGGTCGCCCCGATCCTCGCCTTGTCGATGTAGTTCAAGTTGTTGGTATCTACGGCGTAGTCGACGACCGCAAACAAGCCATAGCCCTGCTCCGTCGCCGCCTGGGTGGTGGACGAAGCACTGGAACTCCCTTGCGCGTAGGGATCAATGGCAATGACCACGACGCCGCGACGGGCCAGTTCGAGCGAGATGTTCGCCAAGGTTTCCTTGGAACGTTGGAAACCCGGCACCACCACCACCAGCGGAGCGGGGGTTTCGCTCGTCGCGGTCCTCGGCTTGAAAAGATCCGCCACCAGCCACTGCCCGTCCTGGGTGGGAATGCGAATGTCCATAACCTTCACCCGGCCCCAGGAACTTTGGATCAAGGAAGCCAGCAAACTGGCCAATCCCACCACCAAGAGGCAGACGAGCAGCAGGCGTTGACCATGGTCAACCCGGACGGGACCGGACGAACCAGATGTTTGATTGAGCGGCATGGACGTTGGGAAAAAATACAGAACCGTAACGATGCGCTGCCTTTCAGCAGTGCCAGTAATTAGAGCATTGAGGCGAGAAACACCCGCCCACTGCGGGGAAGGCGCAAGCCGGCTCAACCCATGGGTTGGGCCGGCTGGTTAAACTAAATGGTTCAGAATTTGTAATCCGCCTGCACCCAAACTATGCGACCACGCGCATCGGCATAGCTGGCATCGAAGCCGTCCGCCGTGCTCACGACCAATGGAGGATCACGATCAAACACATTGTTGGCGCCAACCCGCAACCGGGTGCCCTTCAGCGGTCCGGTCTTGAAGCGGTAGCCCACGTTCACATTGACCGTGGTCCACGCCTCGATGATCCAGGGCTGCCCGGCAATGTCGTAGTTGGACGCATCTTCATAATCGCTGACATATTTGACCACCGTGGCGGCCGACCAGTTGTTCTTGGCCCAACTGAGGCTGCCGGTGCCCTTGGTGCGCGGATTCGCCGTCTGGCGGATCAGCTTGGACAAATTACCTTCCGCATCGACCGACTCCAGTTTCGAGGTGTAGCTCGCTTCACCCCGCAGGGTGAAACGACCCAGACTGGTGGTTGGCACCCGATACATCAGCACGGCATCGACGCCACCGACTTCCCGTGAAGCCAGATTCTGGTAGGTGCCCTGCACAGATATCAGCTTGCCCGGAATGTTTTGCGCGATGTCGCCTGGGGTCTGGGCCTCGCGAATGACCCGCGAATTGCTACCCTTGCTTTGCGCCCAGAGCCGGGCGTCAAGATTCAGCTCCGACTGCGGATCGGGATTGTCGATCCGATTGGTCTGCTTGATATTGTAAACATCGACGGCGAACGAAAGCCCCTTGACCGGTTTGACATCCACGACCAAGCCGACGTTGTGCGCCTTGGATTCCTCGGGCTTCAGGTCCGGGTTACCCCCGGTCACGACGAGCTTCGAAATCGTGTCGCTGGCATCTTCCTCAGGGATACGCGCATCATCGAAGAGGAAGTTGCGGCGGCCCCGTTGCGGCTGATAAAGTTCGGTGACGGCGGCAGCACGGAAACCTTCGTTGTAGGAGGCCCGCAGCATCAACCAATCGGTAAAGGCCCAGGAAAAGCCCAGGCCGGGTTTCAAAGCACTCTCTTTTCCAAAGTCCTCGTAACGACCGGCGAGCCGGAATTCCATGCGATACACTCCCGGCTTGCTGTTCTGCTTACCCACAATCGGCACCAGGATCTCGGCGTAACCGGCATAAACATCACGCGAGGCATCAATGTCAATTTGCTCGGACTGGGCGATGATATCGTCCGCCAAGCCGTAGGCATCGTTGCGCTGCTGCATTTTCTCACTGCGAAATTCCACGCCGAAGGCCGTGGCTACATCGCCACCGGGCAGCTCAAAGAGCACCCCGTTGGCCTTGGCATCCAAAATGGACAACGTGCCAATGCCCTCGTCCCAAGCCGTGATCCGGAACTTGTCGATGGTGGCCTGCGAATTGACGTTGGGTCCACCGAAAGGGTTCATTGCATCGGCCGTGGGCAGCGCCAGAGCCGCCTCCAGTTTGCTCTGTGACATGGCGTTCTGCGAATCCAAGTAGGCCTCGCCGCGCATATACAGCGCCCCGGTTTCAAAATTCCAGTTGTCGAACACCGTGCCCTTGAAGCCACCGACCAGACGGAGCGACTTGTTGTTGGTATTGAAGGTGCGCGGCCCGAGTTCCACGGGACGGTAATTGCGGATGAGCACATCACGGGGGGTGCCGGTCGGATTGGCCGTGCCTGGACCGTAAAACCGGGTGCCCACCGGGTTGTAATAACCCGTCTTCGAGACGACCACGCCGTCAGTGCCGGACGATATCGGGGTCGTGCCGGACTGCATCAAGCTGTCGGCCGTATAGTAGGACAACTCACCGAAAAATGACAGCTGGTCCGAAATCTGATGGTTCAGGGTCGAGTAGAGATTGTAACGGGTGGTTTGGGGAATCAACTGACCTTCGTTTTGAAAGTCGTAGTTCGCGCTGGGACCCGTGCTCGACCTGATGGCACCGGTGACGGGATCAACATAGAACCGGCCCCGCGTCGAGCCGCTGGTCGGGGTGACGCCGGAGACGCCGACCGCATTGCCGGAGTCGTCAACGGCGGTAAAACGGCCATACGGCGAGGAGGAGGAAGCGCGGTTCAAGGTGCTGAGCGAAGCCCACGGCTCGGGGGCGATCAGGCGATTATCCGCCAAGCCCGAATAAGAGCGCTGCAGCGCATAGAGGGGATCGCGATCAAAATAGCTGAAAAAGAGGGACAAACTGGTCTTGCCACCGTTGAAAATTTTGCCCCCACCGACATCGATACTGATCTCCTTGCGGGACGGATCGCCGAAGGACACCCGCGTGCTCAGGTCAAAACCGGTGTAAGTGCTCTTGAGGCGGGTATTGATGACACCACCGATGGCATCCGAACCATAAATCGCCGAAGCCCCGTCGCGCAGGACTTCGATCTGGTCAATGGCGGAAACCGGAATTGAGCTGAGGTTGACGAAGGAAACCGGAGGCGTGCCCGGGGTCACCCCGTGGGCCGACATGCGGCGGCCATTGAGCAACACCAGGGTATTGCCTGCACCCAAGTTGCGCAAATTGACGGAAGCCACGTCGCCCCGCGCCCCGTTGGCGCCGGTTTCCCCTTCATTGATATTGATGTTTTGGGAATAGGGCAGCGCCTCCAGCACTTCCGCGATGGTTGGTGCACCGATGTTCTCCAGGTCGGCACTGGTAAATGTGCTGATGGGCAGCACATTTTCCTGCTCCAAGCGCGGAATGTTCGATCCGGTGACAGTGAATGCCTCCAGTTTGACGGTATCTCCATTGGTCGAGGAGGGGGCGGTTTGCGCTCCGGCAGAGGAGGCAAACAGCGCGAGCAGGCCGCAAGCGGCCAGAGTTTGCAGGGTCTTGGTCATGGTGTGGGGAATATGCGTTTACTATTCGTGGCGCCGGGCAAGGTAGAACTGACCGGGCCTGTGGGGTTCAGGGGGCAAGGGGTAATTTTTTTAAATGAATGGACCCGCAGAGTCGCAAGCAAGGCGCCAGGTTGGCGTAGTTCTACGCCATGAAAAGTTGCAGGCTGGCCAGTCGGGCATAAATGCACTGCAGTGATCGCATCCCCCATGTCCGCTGTCGTTGTGCCAAAATCCAAACTCCGCATTGTGCTGGTGGATGATACCAACACCTTCCGTTCCCTGCTGAGGGAAACACTCCAGCAACGGTTCCAGCCGGCGGCTTTGCTGGATTTTGCCGATGGCCGGGAAGCATTGGCGTCCTGCATCGCCACTCCCCCCGACTTGTTGATCGCCGATCTCTACCTGAGACAATCCGATGGGCGGGACATTATCCGGGATCTACGGCAACGGGGACTCAAGATGCAAGTGGTCGTGTTGACCGCCTACCCGGAAGCCGGACTGCCTGCAGAACTGCTCTCACTTGGCGTGGCCGGTTTCGTGGACAAAAACTCGCCCTTGGAACAAATCGAACTGGCCGTGCAATGCGTGCTGGAGGGAGGGATGTTTTTCTCGGCCACGGTGCCGCCCCCCGTGCCCACGCTCTCCGGAGAGCCTGCCCTGCCCCGCCTGGGGGCCGACGTTCTTTCTGAACGTGAGCGCGAAGTGGTGCATTTGGTCGCCCGGGGACTATTATCCAAGGAAGTCGCAGACCGCCTCGGCCTGAGCACCCGCACGGTGGAAAAACACCGCGCCCGGATCCTGGCCAAACTTGGACTGCATGACACCCCCACTCTGGTCCGGTGGTGCCTGCGCAACGGTCTGGGTTGATTAAACCCTGGCGTTGGCGACCAAAGGAAGAAGCACCCGAAACACCGCGCCGGCGCCAGGCTTGGATTGCATCTCCAGCCGGCCACCCTGCAAGGTCAGCAGTTCCCGGGTTATGAACAACCCGAGTCCGGTTGAATCTTCCTCGCCGGAAACGTTGGTGACCGGAGTGAATCCTGACGAAAAAATCCGGGCGAAATCGGCTGGGCCAAAACCGGGGCCATTGTCACAAACTTCGGCGTAACCCCATGCGCCGACCGTGCCCACGGTGACTGAGACCTGTCCTCCGGTCGGGGTAAACTTCAGCGCATTGCCGATCAGATTGTCGAAAACCTGATGAAGCCGATCGGGGTCGGCCTGCACTATGACCGATGCGTTTGGTCGGGTCAGACAAACCAGCCGTTGCGTCTTCTGCGTGGCCACCGGCTGCAGCAGATCAACCGCCTCCCGCGCCAGGGCATCGAGGTCGACATCGGTGCTGTGTAACTGCAAATTCCCATCTTCGCGCGCCGCGGCATCCAGAAAATCACGCACCAAACTGCGCATTCTGGAAGTATCGGACTGAATGCCCGCGGCCAGACGTTGCACCTCGGACGAAGCCCCGGGTGAAGTGCCGATGAGGGCGGCGGTCGCATTGAGCGAGGTCAGGGGCACCTTGAGATCGTGCGAAGCCATTTGCAACAGGCGTGACTTGAGCTGTTGCGCTGATTCTGCCCGTTCCCGGGCATGTTCGGTGGCGGTGTGCATCCGACGCTCGGCCCGCAACCGGGCCATTTGGACAAAGCTCACGGTGCCCAGAAAGAGCACGCCCACCACCAACCCCAAAGCCAAAGTAGCGTTTTGGAAACGCCGCCGCCGGATTTCCACCTGCTGCAAATCCTGCTCACGTTTCAGCAGGGCGATTTCAAGCTCCCGCTGCTCGGCCCGATAACGAGTGCGCAATTCGTCGATATGCTGACGGTCCTGGACGTTGCGCATCTCCTCACGCGTCGCCTCCCATTTGCGTTCAAAATCGAGCGCCTGGGCAAACTCCCCCCGGGCCTCGTGGGTCAGGGCCAACTCTTCATAGATGTCCGAAACCACCTCGATACTGTTCAGACTGGCTGCAAGCCGCAAGGCCGTTTGGGCCTGCGTCAAGGCTTCATCCAAACGACCGCCCTTGCGCAAAACCCGCGCCAACCGTCGATGGGTGTTGGTGATATAGCGCCGGTATTTGAGCATCTCAAATGTTTGTAAAGCGCGTTGGAGAAAATCGAGTGCCCGCGCGGTGTCACCCCGGGCATCGGCAATCAGGCCGAGATTGGTCAGTGAATCCGCCACCGCCCGGCGGTTGCCGAAACTTTCCCGGAGCTTCAGGGCTTCCTCATGAATGGTTTCGGCCCGATCGTAGTCGCCCAGCTCCATGTAATAATTCCCCAAACTGTTGAGGATACTGGAGCGTATCCGATCATCCTTGGCCGCTTCCGCATAACTGAGTCCACGCTGAAAGTGATGGAGCGCATCCTGGTTTCGGCCATAGCGATAATAAGTCAGACCCAATCCCCCGTGGGTGCGGGCCAGCACGGAAGCATCTCCGAGTTGCTCCGCCAGTTGCAGTTCCTCCAGATGACTCTCCAGTGATTGCGGGTATTGGGTGAGATTCCAATGGATGCGTCCCTTCAGGTAGAGAAAATCTATCTGCAGTCGCAGATCACCGAGCGCGCGTGCGCGGGTCAATCCCGCCTCGGCTCCGGCCAATCCCGCGGTGAAATCACCCCGACGACGCTGCAAATTTACGACCGTGAACAACGCCCGCAGTTTATCGGGCTCCGTTTCGGCTATTTGCAAAGTCTGCCGGGCAGCGGCAAACACCTCATCGCCGTCTGCCAAATCAGCATCGGTGGCGGCACTGGCAGGCGGAGGGGACATTTCCGCAGCCGCCGGAGTTTGCGGTCGTCCTTCCGTCAACAGCAGTGCGAAAGCCAGAAAAAATCTCCACCTTGAGATCAACACACTGTTCAGCAAATTATGCCCGGGAATTGCTGGCAACGCCTTAGACGGAACCCACCGGCAGGGGTCGAATTTCGAGCCCGCATCGATTGGTAGGTATCCGGAGTTCATGTCGGGCTCAAGGCGTATCAGCCCCGAAAATCGCATCCTCGGCCTCGCAGGCGGCAAACATCCTGGCGGCATCATGGGCGATGCCAGACGCCTCCACCTTGCGCCAGTTGCATACCCAACCTCTCGCCCGGGCCAGCTCCTGCGCGGCGGCAAAACAGGCCAGTCCGCGCTCATATCGGGTCCGCCCCTGCCCCATCGCCGCAGGGCGACGATCGAGGTGTTCATCGTCTGGATCGAGATCAGCCGTGCCCAAATAAAGAGTCAAAGGCGCCTCGAGATAGTGCCGGATGGCATCATCGTTGGACAATGATTCCGGCAGATTACCAAAGCCATAGCCAAAGTCCGCTTCGCGTGCTGGAAAGAGGTGCGAGCCCGGATTGGCGGCAATCACCCGGGTGGCCCCCTGGGCTCCGGCCAACGCGGCCATCCGCACGAGGAACTGACCCCCGGCCGAATGCCCGATAAAATAGACCGGAAGCTCTGGTCGATTCTCCGCCTGGCGCAATTGCTCCAACAATCGTGGCACCATGGAAAAAGTCCAAACCTCCCGGGGTTGAGCCTGATCGCCCTTGGTGATGCCTCCACGTTGGTAAGCCTCGTAGGGAAAACGCTCCTTGTCGAAACGGGGCGCAGCCACGATAGCGCCAAATCTCTCGGCAAGATTTATGGCAAAATTTCGGTAATCCGCTGCATTCCGAGCCACCCCATGAAATACCAAAATAAGGGGACCATTGGTATAGGTGGCAGGTTTGTAGGTAAACACCTCGATCGGCAGTCCGACGTTCACCACGATGGCGGCCGAACCCACGGGCAGTGGCTCGGCCATGGCACCCAGACTGATTGTTAAGAAAGTGACCAAAACCAGAAGGGGAATACGCCGCATGCTTGACCCATGCGCAAAAGCCGTGGTCACCACAAGCGAAGGTTTGGGCGTAATACTACTCCACCCTCTCCCAGCCGTCACTGGGTGAGCCGGATCAACCCCAAAAACACTTAGGCCGCCCCTCGCGGGGCGGCCATGTGACCTAACACCAAGCAAACTTTTGAACTACAAACAAAACTTTTGGCACAATACTGACAACGAGGGGATAGACGCAGTCGCGGTCATAACGCTCAAAAAAATCTGCGAAAAATTTCCGCCCACCCAGCCTCGCTCAAGGCTCACCCTCTCCGGCCCTCGCGATCCCTGAAAACACGAAGGCCGCCTCTTTCGAAGCGGCCCAAGTGACCTAACACCAAGCAAACCTTTTGAACTACAAACTGGACTAGAAATACTGACTACCCAGAGGTAGACGCCACTGGGGGCAAAACGCTCAATTTTTGTTGAAAGAATTTCTCAAAAAGAAACCGGTAATTTTAATAACTTTATATCCAATGTTTTACGGATTTATAATCCGGCCGAAAATCAAAGGTCGCGCGCCAAATTCCAGCCCAATACTGCCATGATCCACTTTCCCCATCCCTGCCCGGTGTGCATGTTGCTGGCTAACAGCAGCCGCCCCGGAGGATCGGATAAACAATACCTTGCCGCGTAAAAACCCGTGGTCATGGGCGGCGGGTGAATAGTCCGCTCGCGGCGAAGACTATCCCATCTCAGTGGATCCGCAGGGCTTCGATCGGAATCTCGCGGGCGGCCTCTTCGACCGGCTTGTGCAACGGCGTATGGGTCAGGGGATAGCGGAACTGCTTGCCCTCGAAATTACGGAAAACGACCTCCTCGTCGGTGATCTTTTCCACGTAGTCGGGATTCACCGGCACCTTGCCACCGCCGCCGGGGGCATCGATGACGTATTGCGGCACCGCATAACCGGTGGTGTGGCCCCGCAGCGCCCGGATGATTTCAATGCCCTTGCGCACATCCACCTTGAAGTGGCTGCCGCCGGTGATCAGGTCCATCTGATAAATGTAGTAGGGCCGCACCCGCATGCGCAGGAGCCGCTGCACGAGCGCCTTCATTACGTCGGCGTCATCATTTATCCCCTTGAGCAACACGCTCTGGTTGCCCAGCGGCACGCCAGCGTAGCTGAGCCGCTCACAGGCATCCTTCAGCTCCTGGGTGCATTCCCTGGGATGATTGACATGGATGCTCATCCAGATCGGGCCGTATTTCTTGAATATATCGCACAGCGCCGGCGTGATCCGCTGGGGTAGAAAGGTCGGGATGCGGGAGCCGATGCGGATGAACTCAACGTGCTTGATGCCCCGCAACCGGGCCAGCAGGTGCTCGAGCTTCTTGTCCGAAAGCAGCAGGGGGTCCCCCCCCGACAGCAGCACATCGCGCACTTCGGGATGCGCCTCGATGTAACGCAGCCCCTGTTCGTATTCCGGGTGAAAATCGTAGTGCTGGGCATTGGAAACCAGCCGGCTGCGGGTGCAATACCGGCAATAGGCCGCACAGCGGTCCGTCACCAAAAACAACACCCGGTCGGGATAACGGTGGACCAGCCCGGGCACCGGTGAATGGGAATCCTCCCCCAGTGAATCCAGCATCTCCTCGGCCGAGATCTGCGCCTCACCCGACCGCGGGATCATTTGCAGCCGAATGGGACAATGCGGGTTGTCACGATCGATCAGGTTGAAAAAATAGGGTGTGATCGCCAACGAGAGCTTTTGGTTCGCAAACTCACAACCGGCTTTTTCCTCGGGCGTGAGCACCATGTATTGCTCCAGTTGCTCGACGCTCGTCAGGCGGTTTTTCAGCTGCCATGTCCAGTCGCTCCAATCGGCTTCCGGGATGTGCTGCCAGAGGCCCTGGCCATTGAACCAGGCGGCGCGATCTTCTTGGTAGGGCATGAGTATGGGGCAAAGTGGTAAGGTGCCTAACCAGCGCTGTCAAATGGACGGATAAGTTTTTCGGCCTGGGGCGGTTTGTCATAACGAGACGGCCAACCGGGCCATAATCGGTTTTTCTGGGTCACTGAGAGGTTTCCCCTTGGCAGTCTGCTCACGAGCCCTTTTCGTCGGGCTTTAATGTCCACGCCCAAACCCGGTGTCCTAGCGCTTGAAGATGGTAGTGTGTTTCGCGGTCTCGCCTTTGGCGCCGATGCAACCATTGCCGGCGAATGCGTTTTCAACACTTCCATGACCGGCTATCAGGAGATCCTGACCGATCCCTCCTATTTTGGCCAGATCGTGACCATGACTGCGCCGCAAATCGGCAATTACGGGGTCAATGACGAGGACAGCGAGGCTGCCGTGCCCAAGTGTTCGGGGTTTGTCGTGCGCGAAGTCTCCCCCGTGGTCAGCAACTGGCGCTCCCAGACCTCCCTCGATGCCTATCTGCGCAAATACGGTATCCCCGGTCTCAGTGAAATCGACACCCGCACCCTGACCAAAAAGCTCCGGGTGGACGGCGCCATGAAGTCCTGCCTCAGCACCCTGCCCCTCAGCGACGCCGAGGCGGTCAAGCTCGCCCGCGACGGGCAGGACATGACCGGCAGTGACTACGTGCGCGAGGTGACCTGCTCGGAACCCTTCATCTGGAGCGAGGATGAACCGGCCAATTACAACGCGCCCTACATGCCGGTCGGCACC
>JAIPJW010000002.1:12500-80746 GCA_021734075.1 Cephaloticoccus sp. | reverse complement strand
CGCTGCAAAGAAAGCACAGCAGGGTTTCGCCAAAAGGCTGGCGCGGGATGCGCAAACCCGGGAAAGCCGCGAGGCAGGTGGCCAGATGAGGGTCGCTGCGCCAAGGCAGACGGTCGGTGAGCGCCGGAAAATCGCGGTCGATCCCCATATAACGGTTGATCGCCGCGGCGCCGTCGGGGGCATCCTGCAGAGCCGACCAGGCCAGGGAGCCTTGCGGTGACAAACGCAGGCGCACCACGTGTGAACTCCAGATGCCGGTCCAAATATCGGATTCGTCACAACGCCAACGAAAGGCTTGGCCGCCATCCAGCGTCTCGGCCAATACGGCGGGAGTCAGGCTCAGACCCGTGGGCCGCCAATCAGACCAAGTGAAAGGAGGCAGGGATGCCGGAGAAATAGCCACAGGAATGAGCGGAAACTCAATGGGCCCCGTTGTCGGGCATTCGCCAGAGGAAACTTTGACTGGAGGCCAGCTGGTGACCATCCGCATCGACCAGTTGCAGATGCCAGGCGACGGGTTGGACATCCTTGCCCGTCCAATCCGTGCCGGTCAGCCCAAGGTTGAAAACATGGTCACCCGCGGGGAGAACGGCCGGGAAGGTGTAGGTCTTGGTCCGGGGTGAATCCGGTTTGATTATTTCCAGGATAAACTTGGCTTCGGGACGGGCGGCGCCGGGATTGCGCGTGCGGGTGAGAAAGTAAAAGCCCGCGCGGTCCCCGGGCTGGGTGCGCAGCATGGTCTGGCGACCCGTGTTTTCCTCGCCTCCGAAATATTCCGAGATACGCACGAATGATTCCGTGGTGCGCCATTGCGGCCAGATGCGGACAAAAGCCACCTCGCCTCCCTCCTGTGCCAATCCGGCGGAGGGCAGGACAGGGGCGACGCAGCTGAGGAGAACCAAGGAGGCGAATAAACGCATGAGTGAAAGTTGACCGTTGGGCGTCGCCGGCACAAGCGGCTTCAAGGCTGGAGTGAGATCAATTGGAATCGACGGAAGCCCAGCGGGGCCGGGGACCAGCCTTTGACTGCCGGATTGAGGAGGTAGGTCTGAGCGCCAAAATAAAGCGGGGCGATGGGGGCTTCGCCGAGCAGGAGAGACTCGGCCTTTTGCAACAGGGCGTAACGGGAGGTTTCGTTAGAGGTGGCCGCCGCTTGCGCCAGCAACTGATCATAGTCCGGGTTTTTCCAACCGGTCCAATTGTAGGAACTGTCACTCAGGAACAGGTCGAGAAAGGTGACGGGGTCGGGAAAATCCGCCGTCCAGGCGGAAAGGCAGACGGTGTAATTGAGGGTCTGTTGATTCTGGATCCAGGTTTTTTGCTCCACTTGGGCGATGGAGGACTCCACCCCGAGCTCGCGCCGCCAGATGGCCTGGATGGCCTCGGCGAGACGGGGCATGATTTCATCGTTTCGCACCATCAGTTCCACCACCGGCAGACCGACCCCCTCGGCGAAACCGGCGGTCAACAACAGTTGCCGGGCTTGGACCAAATCCAGTTTTATCCCATCAGGTGCGGCATAAGCCCCGGTATGAGGCGGGACCAGAGTGTGGGCGGGAAGCCGGCTGGCTTGCAGCACGGTTGCAGCGAGCTGGTCACGGTTGATCGCGAGGGAAAGGGCCTGCCGGACCCGGGGATCATCGAAGGGCTGTTTCGTGGTGTTGAAGCGCAGGAAATTTGTCTGGAGCAGCGGGTCAACGCGCAGCTGGGCCGCGTCGCGTTCGCGCCATGGCGCAATCTTGGTGACGGGCAGATTGAAAGTGACGTGAAGCTGGCCGGCGCGGTAATTGCGTTCCTCATCATCGGGTTTGGCGATGGGCAGGAAGACGAGGTGCTCGATTTGGGCGCGGGCGGCGTCGCGAAAGTAGGGATTTTTGTCGAGCACGATGCGGACGTCGGGCGACCATTCTGCAAGTTGGTAGGCGCCATTGCTAACCATTTGACCGGGCCGGGTCCACGCGACCCCCCGCTGATCATAGGCGCCCAGTTGGCGGAGAGATCGTGGATTCAAGGGAAACCATGCGGGCAGGGAAACGAGTGCCGGCAGGTAGGGCGTCGGGTGTTCAAGGGTGAGCACCAAGGTATGATCATCCGGGGCGGCCATGCCCATGGTCTTGGGATCATCCAACCGGCCGGCATTGTAGGCCTCGGCATTTTTAATGGGGAATAGATACCAGGCATTGTCGGCGGCAAAGGCGGGATTGAGGGCACGCCGCCAGGACTGGATGAAATCATCCGCGACGAGCGATTCACCATTTGACCAGCGCGAATCCGGGCGGAGATGGAACATCCACACCAAGCCGTCGGGTGAGACATCCCAGGACGAGGCGACTCCGGGAAGCGGTATGGAGGTTTGCTCGTCCAGCACGGTGAGGCCTTCGAACAACGCATTGATGATGATCTGGTCGCTGAGGATGGAAGCCAGGTGAGGATCAAGGTCACCCGGCTCGGCGGCATTACCGAGCAACAGGGTATGGGTGCGGATACCGGCCTCCACCGGGGTTTCCCGGGGCGAGCACCCCGCGAGGATGAAAGCGAGGCAGGTGAGACAGGTGGCCAGTAGGATTGTGCGAAAGGTCATCTTGGTGAAAGGCCCGTGGAGGATAACGGGCCCTACCTTTTGGCCATTATCAAGACCAACCCAACCGAATTATGTCCAGCATACCTCAAGGAGGCGATCGGACCTGCGCCCCCGCGCTGAGAGCAGCAAACAATCAGACCGGTTCGCCGGACAGCACAGCCTCCTCGCGCTCGCGGCGAAACTGGTTGGTGTAAAGACCGTAGTAATGACCGCGTTGCTTGAGCAGTTCCTCGTGCGTGCCGCATTCCTCGATCTGTCCCTTGGTAATGACGAGAATGCGGTTGGCGCGCCGGATGGTGCTCAGGCGGTGGGCGATCACGAAGCTGATACGGCCGGTGAGCACGGTTTCGAGTCCGCGCTGGATGAGTTGCTCGGTCTCGGTGTCGATTGAGGAAGTGGCTTCGTCCATGACGAAGATCTGGGGATTGGCCAGCAGGGCCCGGGCAAACGAGATCAACTGGCGTTGACCGGTGGAGAGCTGGTTGCCGCCTTCGCCGACGCTGGAGTCGTAACCGCCGGGGATGTCGGAGATGAATTCATGCGCATTGACCATTTTGGCCGCGGCCTCGACTTCCGCGTCGGTGGCCTCAAGGCGACCATAGCGAATGTTTTCGCGGATGGTGCCTTTGAAGAGATGCGGGGTTTGCAGCACGATGCCGAGTTGCGACTGCAGCCAGGCGAGTCCACGTTCGCGGTAATCGGTGCCATTGATCAGGATCTGACCGGAGACCGGCTCATAGAATCGACAGACGAGGGAGACAATGGTGCTTTTGCCGCCACCGGAAGGGCCGACGAGTGCGATGGTTTCACCGGGGGCCACCTTGAGGTTGAAGTTCGCCAGCACAGCCGTGCCATCACTGTAATGGAAGGAGACATCGCGAAACTCGATTGTCTCGATGCGAGCCGGCAGACCGTCGGGCGCCCATTCAACAGGCTCAGGGCCTGCGGCAAGGTCGGAGCCGGGAGATCCGCCTTCTTCAAGGTTCTGGCGGACAAGTGGGAGGTCGGAGTGCGGGTTTTGGTGCGCGGCGATGCGGGCGAGCACCTCCGGACTGTCCTTGATGGCGGGCACGGTCTCGAGCAGCCCCATGACGCGCTCACCGGCGGCCTGGGCGGCCTGAATTTCCGTGAGACGTTGCGCCAGGGAGTTGATCGGGTTGAAGAACATGCCGGCAAAAGTCACAAAGGCGATCAAGGTGCCGAGACTGATCGAGTGCTGGGAGGCCAGCCACCCGCCGTGCCACAAGGCCAGGCCGGCCGCCAGGCTGCCGATGGTCATGACCAGGGGATAGAACAGGGCATTCTGCCGCGCATTGAGGACGGAGGCGGCATACATGTTTTGCGAGACATGCTCGAATTCACCGAGGTTGTCGGCTTCGCGCACGAGGGTCTTGGTGGTGCGCACACCCTGGATCGACTCGTTGTAGCTGGCGGTGATCTGCGAGTTGTGTTTTCGAATTTCCCGGGAACTGAACAGCATGCGTTTTTGGAAAACCCGCGAGATGATCGCAAGCGGCGGCATGACGCTGAGCACGATGAGTCCCAACCGCCAGTTGAGGATCAACAGGCTGATGGCGATCATGCCCACCAAGCTCAGACCCCAGACGATATCCAGGAACCCCCAGGCGATGGTGCGGGAAAGCCGGTCACAATCGCTCGTGAGCCGGGTGATCAGCCAACCGACAGGTCGGGTGTCGAAAAAGGAGAATTCGAGCTCCTGGAGACGATCGAAGCTGTCGCGTCGAATATCGTGGGACAGCCGGTAGGAGATGTTGCCGGCGAGAAAGATAAAGCCCCAGATGCATGAACTGAACACGAGGGTGACACCAAGGTAGACGCCCGCGTAGAGCGTGAAGTTAGCCGACAGGCCATCGCGCACCACGCCATCGATCACCCAGCGCGTGATGAAGGCGAAGCTGGAATCACCCACGGCGAGCAGCAGTGAAGCAAAGAACAGAGGCACGAGGTAGCGCTTGAAGTTCAGGGCGCGGCGAAAAATTTTCCACCACAGGCCGGCATCAAGCTTGGCCTTGAAATCGTCTTCTTGATGAAATTGAGCAGTCATGGCGGTGCAGGATCAGGTGGCTTGGAGTTCGGTTTTAAAATCGGACTCCACATTGGTCTGGATTTGCCAGAGGCGGCGGTAGAGTCCGTCCTGGGCGGCCAGCTCCGCATGGGTGCCGGTTTGAATGATGCGGCCGTGATCGAGCACCAGGATACGATCGGCATGGACCAGGGTCGCCAGCCGGTGCGCGATGACCAGGGTGGTGGCATGACCACGGCGGGCCTTGAGGGCGTCGAGAATCATGGTTTCCGTCTCGGCATCGATGGCGCTCATGGCGTCATCGAGAATGAGCAGGGGAGCCTGCTTGAGCACTGCGCGCGCGATGGCCACGCGTTGGCGCTGGCCGCCCGAAAGCGTGATGCCGCGTTCGCCGATGACCGTTTCGTAACCGTGTTCAAAACCGAGAATGGTATCGTGAATGCAAGCCGCGCGGGCGGCGCTCTCGATTTCATTCTCCGGGGCGGTGCTGTGACCAAGCCGCAGATTTTCCCGCAGACTTTTGGAGAAGAGGAAAGGTTCCTGCATGACCACACCGATCTGTCCACGCAGCCATTTGCGCGGCAGGGTGGAGAGTTCGTGACCATCAAAGCGAATCGAACCCTGGCGGTAATCGTAAAGCCGCAGCAGCAGGTGCATGAGGGTGCTTTTGCCCGAGCCCGAGGGTCCGAGGATGGCCAGGGTTTCCCCGGGTTTGACCGCAAAGGATATGCCGTTGAGCGCGCCCCGGCCCGTGGCGGGCAGGTCGCTGGAAGCGTGGTGAAAATGCAGATCGGCGACAGAAATCTGACCGCTCAAGGGTTGGGCGGTCACTGCGGGATCAGCCGGGGGCTCGGACTCGGGGGCCACGGCGAGGATTTCCTTGATGCGGTTCAAGGCGACCGTGGTTTTGCCCAGATCAGTCAGGATGCGTCCCATCTGGCGCACCGGCCACATCATGATACCGAGGTAGGCCAGGAACGCGAAGAGCACGCCCACGGTGAGTTGCCCCGTGGCAATCCAATGGGCCCCGACTATCAAAGTGAGGCCGATCTGGCTGATGGCGACGATGTCACTGATCGACCAATACCACGCCATGAGCTTGATCATACGCACGGCCCGATCTCGATAGAGCGCGTTGGGTTCGGCGAATTTGGCCCGTTCGAATTCATGCCGGGAAAACGCGCGAACCACCCGGATGCCGGTGAGATTTTCCTGCACCACGCCGGTCAGGGCGCCCTCCGCTTCCTCCACGCCCTTGAACACATGGCGCACCTGGCGGAAGTAAACGTAGCCGTAAATGACAATGGGCCCGATGAGTGAAAATGACACCAGGGTCATCGGCACATTGAGCGAGAGCATTAGGGGCAGGGCCGTGCCAGCGAGAATGAAGGCATTGCCGATATCCATGACCTGGGATGCGAGAAACTGACGGGTTGTTTCCACATCGCTGGTGCAGCGCTGCACCAGGTCGCCGGTGTCGGACAGGTCGTGGTGCCGGGCCGGCAGATGGTTGAGATGGTTGTAGAGCTGGTTTTTCAGGCGCCGGGCGATACCATCGCTGGCCAGCGATGCCTGCCAGCCCTTGAGATAGCTGAACACACCGCCGATGGCACTGAGCAGCACCATGGCCGCGGGAGCCAGCCAGAGGTTGTTGCGCAAATGCTCCGCTCCACCGAGCAGATGGAGCAACCAAAGCACGGGACGCGAGGTATCGTGAGCGATAGTCTTGCCGGACACGGCGAAATCGATCGTGACGCTGCCGATGAGGGGCACGCCGTAGTTAAGCAAGGTTGCCACCATCAAACTGACCAAAGCCAAGCCGTAGCGCAGGCGGTAGCCTCGCATAAGTGACCAAATGGTATTGAAATAGGAAAACATGACCGGAAACGAAAGAAGTGATGAAAATCTGGAAAAACAAAAAACCCGCTCGGCGAGGAGCGGGTTACACAGGAAGTTTTATTTCCAAGGCCCGCTCGGTGCGGCGGGCGAAGGCTCGACTCAGTTGGTCAAGCAGCCCACGCGCACGCCGAGAATAACAGTGTTGGCGTAAAGGTGGGACATCATGGAAGGCGGGGTTGGTGTGAAAAGGTCGGACGCAGAAAAAGGTGCGGTCGCAATCGAGGCAAGCCGGGATTTTGAGTTTTTCGCAATATTGATTCGATTCGGTTGAGTTTGCTTCCCGCAATGGTGGCGGGAAATATTTTCTAATAAAGGGAATTGTCCCGCGTCTCCACTCCTGAAGCCCATGGCCACCGAAACAATGCAACCAGGGGAAAAGACACATGAGAACACCGCCTTCCTGGAACGCACCTTTGCGGAACATCAGGCTCCGCTCACCCGCTATGCCGCCAGATTGCTGTCCGACCCCGACCGGGCCCGCGATGTGGTGCAGGACACTTTTGTCAAACTCATGGCCCAGCCGGATGGCACCTTGGAAGGACACGTGGTCGAATGGTTGTTTACCGTATGCCGGCACCGGGCGCTGGATGTCCTGCGCAAGGAGGGGCGCATGAAACGGTTTGAGGAGGGCGAAGTGGAGCGGGTGACCGCGGCAGATCCCCGGCCGGGCAGGGAACTCGAACGTGATGAGACCCAGAGCGCCATTTTGCAGATGATCGAACACCTGCCACCCAACCAACAGGAAGTCATCCGCCTGAAATTTCAAAATGGATTCAGCTACAAGGAGATCAGCCGCATCACCTCCCTCTCCGTGAGCAATGTGGGTTTTCTCATTCACACCGCCGTCGCACGTTTGCGCACGGAATTTGCCGCGTTGCGGCCCTAAGGCAGACATGAACACACCAAAAATTTCCCCCGAAGATACCCGTCTCACCACCTATGCCCTGGGCGAGATGGATGCAATCGAACGCGCCGCCTTCGCCGAGCAACTGCGGGCCGACCCGGAGGCGCAGGCCATCGTGACCAGTATTCAGGAAACGGCGGACCAGCTGGAAGCGGTGCTGGGCGCCGAGCCGCTGCCGAAAGTGGAACCGCTGAAGGATCGCTATCGGGCATCCAAGGGAACACTGCTGAGTTTCCCGAAATTCTACTACGTGGTCGGCACGTTGGCGGCGGCGTGTTTTGCGGTGCTGGTGGTCATCCACGAACCGCGGGAACGCACGCCAGTGACAGCACAGAAGCACTACCAGGAACTGACCCTGCCGGTGGCAATGCCGGTGGCGACCAATGAAGTAGACGACGAAAGTGGGGGGGCTGCAGAGGAACCCGCACCCAGTTTGCGGGAAACGCACCGGAAACGCGAAGCCGAGTTGCAGGCTCTGGCACCACGGATGGTGGCCAAGGACCAGGATTTCGGTTACCTGATTGCCAACCCGAGCACGGAGACGAAAATGGCGATGGAAGTTGCTGGCACCACCCTCGGCATGGCGGGACCTGCGGTCACAGATCAGACGCAACGCAAGAATTCCGTCGCTGCGGCCGCGCACCGACAAATGGCGGCAAAGGCCATGGCGAGCACACAAATCGCGCAGCAGCAAACGGTCCATGCGATGGCCGCACGCAATATCAGTGAACGGCAACAGCTGATGCCTCCAAGCGCCCCGGACTTGAACACGGAAAGCTACAGCCATCGGGCGGACAACGAATTCACCCGGGTCGCGGATCACCCCTTGTCGACCTTCTCAGTGGATGTGGACACGGCCAGTTATGCCAACGTGCGCCGTTTCCTGAACAACGGGCAACGCCCGCCGGTGGATGCGGTGCGCATTGAGGAATTGATCAACTACTTTCCCTATAACTATGCCCCGCCAACGGGCGAGGTGCCGTTCGCAGCAAGTATGGAGGTGGCCAGTGCCCCTTGGGCTCCGGAACACCGACTGGTGCGAATCGGCTTGAAAGGGCGTGAAGTCTCCCACGGGGACCGTCCGGCCGCCAATTTGGTCTTCCTCATCGATGTGTCCGGTTCGATGCGCGCGCCGAATAAACTGCCGCTGGTGAAGCAGACCCTGCGCCTGTTGGTGGAGCGCTTGCAACCGGAGGATCGGGTGGCGATTGTCACCTACGCCGGGGCCTCTGGTCTGGCACTGCCATCGACTCCGGCTCGTCATGCGACTGATATTCTGCAGGCCGTGGACGCGTTGTCCCCCGCCGGTTCGACCAACGGGGCGATGGGCATCCAACTGGCCTACGATATTGCCAGGGCCAATTTCATCACCGGCGGTCTCAACCGTGTGATTCTCTGCACGGACGGCGATTTCAATGTCGGGCTAAGTGACGAAGGCGGGCTCACCCGGCTGATCGAGGAAAAGGCCCAGTCCGGCGTGTTTCTCTCCGTGCTCGGGTTCGGCATGGGCAACTATCAGGATGCAAAACTCGAGCGACTGGCAGATCAGGGGAACGGCAATTATGGCTACATTGATTCGCGGCGGGAGGCAGAGAAAATGTTGGTTGAGCAGGTCAACGGCACGCTGGTGACCATTGCGAAAGACGTGAAACTCCAGGTTGAATTCAATCCCGCCCAAGTCGCTAGCTACCGCTTGATTGGCTACGAAAACCGGATGCTCAGGAAGGAGGATTTCAACAACGACAAGGTGGATGCCGGTGAGATTGGCGCCGGACACACGGTGACGGCCTTGTATGAGATCGTGCCCGTGGGGATCGAATTCACGGCCCGAGGCGGTTCAGTGGATGACTTGAAATACCAGCTCGTTTCCACCCGGGATACCGGCAGCCGTGAATTGCTCATCTTGAAGATTCGCTACAAAGCTCCCGAGGACACGGAGAGCCAGTTGTTGGAATATCCGTTGCTGGATCGGGGGGCAGGGTTTGCCGCGGCGAGTGCGGACTTCAAATTCACTGCGGCTGTGGCAGGTTTCGGGATGCTGCTGCGGGACTCCAAAACTGTGGATGAGCTCAGTTGGTCGGCGGTCGAAACATGGGCACGGGCGGGTGTGGGGAATGATGCGGGCGGGTATCGCAATGAGTTTCTCGGTCTGATCACCAAGGCCTCGGCATTGGTCCAATAAAAAACCCGCCGCGGAAGCGCAGCGGGTTCGGGTTGTCCTGGTCCCGATTGGGTTATTTGCCCTCGGTGGTTGCCGGAGCGGCGGGAGCCTCGGGAGCTTTGCACTCGGACTTGGTCTTTTCTGCGCAGCAGCACTTGCCTTGGGGCTTGTCGCTCTCGCAGGCTTTGCAACAGCAGCATTTCTTTTCCATGGCGCAGCTTTTTGCGGCGTCACCTTCACCGGCATAGGTGAAGGTGGTCAACAAGAGTGCGGAGGTGATGAGGATCAGTTTTTTCATAGGTAAACGTATTACGTGGGTTTATGTGATGTGACGTCGGCGTCGCACAGTCCAGACCACAAATCCAAGGCCAAGTGCCATTAAAACGTAAGTTGAGGGTTCGGGCACGGGGGTGAATCCGAGCATGAGGTTGTTACTCTCCAGGAACAGGCTGAAATCACCGCCCAGCGGGGCGTCGGAAGCAAAGCCGGTGAGGTCCAGGGTAAAGAAAGCGGGATCGAAGTCCCGGTCGCCCGAGATGCTCAGGACATCGAAATTGATCAGGGTCCAGGAGTAGAGCCCATGGCTCTGATCAATGCCTTCGAGCAGGCCGGCCAGTCCGTCAGAGCCGAGTGAGACAACCTTGATGATGAAGGGGTGCTCGCTGTCGGCATTGATGACGAGGGTCTGGTCGCCGGAGTTGGGGTTGTAGACCTTGATGATGTCACGCCCGATATAGTTTTCCGGGTCCGGGTCCTGCACGTTGAATTCGTAGATGCCGCCGGCATCGAGTTCGAGGTGGTAGAACTGCATGGCGCCGGTCGCGCCGCCATTGGCTTGCAGGCCGGGTGACAGGACGGCCCCGTTGCCGATGGAGACGGACGACGCAAACACTCCGCCGCCGCCGAGCCGTCCCCCGTTGTCCACGACCACAGGGTTGCTCACATGGCTGCCGCCGGCCAGTGCCAGCGTGCCGCCGTGCACCCAAATGGTGGGGGTGCTGTCCTCGACATAGAAATCATTACCAATGACCAATGTGCCTTGGTTGATTTGCAGGCTTACCCCAGGAGTGCCTGGCAGGGAGGCTTCCGGAGAACCGTTGTAGTAGTATAAACCGCCCGACTCCAATCGCAAGGTGCCAAGCCCCGTCTTAACGATCCTCAGGTTTTGCGTCTCACTGTAGTCACGGAATTCGCCGCTGAACCTGGCGTCGGTCGCCTGATTGATGGTCAACACCGTATCGTCAGCCTGGGTATACAAAGAGGCGTAGTCGCCATCGTCCTTGCTGGCGAGTCCACCGACGACCGGTGCGTTAGTATTAAAATACACGTAACTGCCATAGCTGTAGCCGAAGCCGAGCGGACCGGTTCCGGTGGCGGTGTTGCTGTCGAGCACAAGACTGGATTGATTACTTAAGTAAACTCCACCGGAGAAAGTGTTGTCACCGGCAAGAGTGAGCTGGAAATAACCATCGGAATCCTCACCCACATAAAGTTCGCCACTGCCACTGATGTTGCCCGCCAAGGTGAAGTCATGGTTTCCCCCCACGCCCAATTCGGCGTTCAGAACGATCGCATTGGGAATGATGATGTCACTGTCATCTGCGGTCGCGAGTTGGGGTGCCGGGGGCTCATCGTCGTCACCAAAGGTATAGTTAACCCCGGCCACGGTCAATGGGCCGGTGCCGAGGGCGGAGCTGGGATCGGTCCCGGGTTCACCCGCGCCCTGGCCGAGCAACAGCTGGCCGCTGTATAGGGTGGTGCCGCCGGTCAGACCACCGGTGTTGTCGCCGGAGAGGAAGACGATTGAATACTCTTCCCGCCGGGGATCGCCGAAGGTGGCGATTGTGTCCGGAGTGCCGATCAGCAGGCTGTTGCCCGTCAAGGTGCCGGCCACCTCCAGCCCACCGCCCTTGTAGGCGGCAAAGCGATGGATGTTGTCGGAGTTGGGGGCGATGGTGCCGGAAAGGATCACGCCGGGTCCGGTCGACTCGCCAGCCTCGTCGCGCAGGATGGACGTGGTTCCCACGTAGGCGGAGGAGAAGGCCGCCATGGAGAGGTTGGTGACTTCCCATGATTCCGTGGCGGTGGGGAAGATATCAAAACCAATGATGCCCGGGGTGTTGGTCGGGAAGTAACTCAGCCAGCCGGCGGCCGTGAATTCTGATTCGGCGGTGCCCACATAACCACTGTTGCTGAGGTTGAATGCACTGACGTTGGCAGGCACGACCCCGGGACCGAAAACGACGGCGGATTGGTTTGCGGACACCGAGCCGGAAAAATTATTGCTGGGATTGAGCAGCCAAACGGTTAGGGGCGCCTCCATCGGCGACTCGGCAACGACGTTGCGCGGGCTGCCGGAATCGCTCAGCAGGCTGGCGACATAAAGTGAGCCGCCACCGCCGCCAAAGCGGTAGTCGCTGCCTTGGGGCGTGATCACGCCGCCGGTAAAAGTTTCATAGTCGCCGAGGATGGCTTGTGTGGCGGAGCCGAGACGCGTGCTGGCGTTGGCCCCGGTCAGATCGACATTGTCCGTGAACGTGTCGGGTCCCGATTGACTGTCGGGGTCGCTGTCAAAACCGATGGTGCCGGGTGAGTTGGCCAGATCGATTTCGCCCAGAAACCCGCCCACATTGTTGTCGACGCCGATGCCGGCATAGCCGAGCGCGCCAATAGTGATCCCGCCGGTGACGCCGGGGGTGTTGTCCTCGCCGCCGAAGATGAGAACACCCTTGTTGATCTGGGTGCCGCCAGTCCAACCGCTGCTGCCATACAGAACAATGGCGTTGTCCGTCTCGACGGTGAGTTTGTAGCCACCGTCATTGTCCGTGATATCCTTCTCGATGAAGACGGGCGCACCACTGGTCCGCAGCAACGTGTCGGCGTCGAGTCGGAACTCGTCCACTTCCTCGCCGTTTTGATCGAGGTGGAGTTCCTGGTCGGTTTTGATGGAGACGAGACCGTTGCTGATGATATTGTTGGTCAACCGGAGAAAGTCGGTATTAGAATACTCGCCGTAGTAGCTTTGATCCGTGTGCAGCGTGCCGCCATTGAAGATCAAGGGGCCCACACCGAGGGCGGACGAAATGTCGCCCCAATAGTAATAATAATATTCGTCGCCGCGATAGCCGGAATCAAAACGGGCGGCGCCACGAGCGGTGACGGTGCCGGCCGTCAGTTTGAGTCCTCCACCCCATTCGGATCCGTAATAGTAGTAGCCGGTATCCAGCTCCAGATTGCCCTGGCCGGTCTTTTCAATCTGGAAATTTCCATAGACAGGGTCCTCCCCATTGTAATCTATCGTGTCGCTGATCTGGCCCTCGATGCGCAGAGTGCCGGCCTGGATATTCCAGACCTGCGACGCATGGAGTTGGACATCGTCACTGATCACGGACCAGACGTTGCCAACGGGGTTATAAATGATGCCCCCGCTGCCGATGTGAGTCGTGTCGTAGTCACCGTTCAGAAAATATCCCTGGGTATTGCCCCGGAACTCCAGCTGATGGGCGTAAAGTTCGTAGTAATTGATGTAGGTGCGGCGGACATCGCCGAACAATACGTAGATACCCAAAATATCCTCATCGTAAGGCAACTCGGACAAGTCTGGTGGTTGATCATCCAGCCAATTTCCCTCCGAGCCGATGTAATTACTGGTGCCCAATCCGGTCCAAGTGTAGGTGACATCGGCAACTTCGGTAGCAATGGCGGTGACAACGAAAGCCGAACAAACCAGAGCAACCAGCAACAGCCGAGAAAACAATGAGGTGGCAGTGCGAAGGATTGCTCCAAGGGTGATCGTTTTCATGGCAAACTTCATGGAAGATGGGGTGACTTGACAGTGACGAAAATTATCAGCTCATGCTAATCGCAAAACTCCTGCGTATGCAAGCGCGGTTAGACCCAAGTTTCCCACCCGTTAGTTGGACTGCATTGGGCCCATAAGTTCGGTTAGATTGGCGAAAACAAAGGTCCAGGCCCGCCTGGCGAAGGCGCTGTCGGAAGCCGCCGCCACGCAGGCGGTTCTGACGACGGCTTGATCTAGAAATTCAAACCGGGACACGGACTTAAGCCCGATAATTCAGGCCAGACCGTCGAGCGCAAAGACGGTCACCGGCTCATTGCGCCCCTTGACATTTATTGTGCCCAGGGCCCGGGTGTGAAATTGGCTGGAAGTGGCGGCGAGGGTGGCGGCGCTCACGAGGATATTCGTGCGATATTCCGGATTGCGGGTTTGTGTTTCCAGCCGGGCGGCCACGTTCACCCCGTCACCGATCACCGAGTAATTGAGGCGGCGTTTGGACCCGATGTTGCCTGCGACCACCTGAGCGGTGTTGATGCCAATCCCGATCGCCAGATCCGGGCGGCCTTCGGCGCGGAGTTCCGCATTGAAGCCAATCAGGGCCTGTTCCATGGCGAGGGCCGCCCGGAGAGCCTGGCCGGCAGCATCCGGCTGGTCGACCGGGGCGCCGAAGATTGCCATGATGGCGTCGCCGATGAATTTGTCGATCACGCCGCCATGCCGTTCAATTTCCGCGCTCATGCATTCGAGATAACGGTTGAGCAGATCGATGAGTTCACGCGGCGGCAGCTTTTCACTCAGGGGGGTGAAGCCCCGCAGGTCGGCAAACAACACGGTGATTTCCCGTTCCTCGCCGCCGAGAATGGCCCCGTCCCGCATGAGTTGGGCGGCGATTTCGGGCGAGACATTTTTGTCGAGTAAGTCCCGCACCTGATCGCGTTCGGCGAGGCCGTCGCTCATCCGGTTGAAACTTTCCGCCAGGCGGCCGAATTCGTCGGAGCGATTGGGGTGCAGGTGGGTTTTGTAATCGCCACTGGCGATCACCTCGGTGTGGGCGGCAAGTTCCTGCACGGGCTGGCTGACGCCCCGGGCGACTCCGATGGCCACGACCGAGGCCATCACGAGGGCGATGACAGAAATCAAGAGAATCGTCTTCTCCAATTCACGCGCCGGTGCCAGTTCGGCGGTCAGGGAGCGCTGCAACGCAATCCGGGCGGGATCGTCACCGAGCAGATCCAATGGAGCCAGCAACGTCACATAAGGTTCTCCGTCCATGGAAATGATGCTGGTCCCCTCGTGACGGGAGGTATCGGTGAGTTTGTGTGCAGCCACGGTGCGGGCCAGAGCGGCGGGCAAACTGGTAGCAAGCACCCGTCGATCATGGTCACCCAAACCGCTGACGAAGGTCACTTCGGCCTGGGTCGAGCGCCGCAGGTTGGTGGCAAATTCGTCGTCGATAGGAAAGGCCACCGCAAACCAGCCGATCACGTTGGGTCGGGGTGCAAACAAAGGCACCACGACCAGCACATGCAATTGGCCGCCGAGGTAGGCAAAATCGCTGGCGTATTCCGTGCTTTCCTCATCGGCCCGCCGCACCAAATAACGGAAGGGGCCACAATGTTCGTCGGTCAGGCCAATCATGGTGGTGGCGAGCATCTCACCGTCATTGTCGAAGGTGGCCACGACGGGCACCTGCAGACGGTCGGCATAACTGGTCAGGGTGGACCGCAAGGTGGCCCGATCCAGTTCGTCCTGCAGATAAAGGGTGCGGATCGGCCAGTCGGCACTCATCACCGCGGCACTTTGGGCCAGACGTTCCTGACGAAGTTGAACCGAAAACCAGAACACCCGCACGGCTCCGGCCAGGTTCGATTCGATATGCGCAATGGCGTTGGCCTTGTTGGCCCGGGTGACCAGCACGTAAGAGGAGCCCAGGGCGGCCACGAGCAAGCCGAGGATGATCAACAGCAGGCGGGTGCGAAAGCGGCGAAAGCGGGGCAGTTGGAGCATCGGTCAATAGCCACCAGAGCCGCCGGTTGGAGCGCGCCTGATCCGACGGTCGGGCTTTAACTTCAAACTGATTGCTTCCAGCGTATTTTCACCGGCCATGAGGGTGACCTCCCGGGACTCGGATTTCGAAAGTCGAGGGTGCCAGACTTCGAGTTGATAGCGGCCGGGGGGCATGCCGCGCAGGTGGGCAACGCCATCAGTGCCGGTCTTCACAAACCAAGGGGTGGGCACGACCAACACGTAGGCCACCATCCAGTCGTGGATGTTGCAACCGAGAGTGACCAACCCGGTCTTTTCGAAGACCACGCTTTCGGAAGTGCCGCTCGCATAAAGTGGTTTTTCGAAGCGCTTGGGTTTGGAGACGGAATATAGGTGGTGCTGCACATTGTCCCGATTGGGAAACATGGCCTCGGTGCCGACCCGGATGACAGTAACGTAGGGATCGTATTCCTTGTTTTCCTGGGCAATCACGACCTCTGCGGGAGTCGGGGGAGGGGGGGCGAAATCCAGGGGCATCAGCGAGGCTACAGCGTCCTGCAAGGGGCGGGTCTCGGAGTTGATGGCAAAAGTCAGGTCGGTCGTCGCACCATTGCCGGAGTGGGTTAATCCGAGGCACAACAGGAATAGGGACAAGCGGGTCATGAGCGAAAATTAGAACCGGTGGTTGAGACTGAGCGACGAAAAGGCGGATTCGTAGTGGACACCGATAGCGTTGACCATGTGCACCGCTTCAAAACGAAAGGTAAGGGAGGTGGAGTCATTGAGGGCGGGGGAAAGTTCGACCCACCACAAATCAG
Source organism: Cephaloticoccus sp. (assembly GCA_021734075.1). Lineage (GTDB taxonomy): Bacteria > Verrucomicrobiota > Verrucomicrobiia > Opitutales > Opitutaceae > Cephaloticoccus. The sequence continues at coordinate 64,554 of JAIPJW010000002.1, read as the reverse complement.
CCCGACTGTCCCGCACGCGGTAGGCGACCCAACCCGGGCCGAAGGTGTTGGAAGTTTCCCAGGCCAGCGACTGGTAATGATCGCGCACTACGGGCCCAAAGGATCCCCCGACCGCCCGGGCCCAAACCGAGCCGGCCGCATTGGTGACAAACTCGCCCCAGATGCGACCACCGCCCCCGGCCAACTGCCAGCGTGCGGTGATGTCCCATTGGATCTCGGCGGTGGCGCGGTGGGTGATGACGTCGTAGGCTTGGTGGCGGGCCGAATATTCCTCCCATCCTGCCAAAGCGGATAGTTTGATGGAGTCGGTCAGGCGTTTCGCGGCCACGATGCGGCCTTCAATTTGCCACCCACTGCGTCCAGCCTCCTTAAGACTGCTGCCGCTGAGCTTGCCGCGGAAATCGAGGGTGGGCGCGAGGGGACCAAGTCCGAATTTGCGCCGAAAAGTGGCATCGGCCGATGCTGTGAAACTGTTAAGGGCGTCGAACTTGGCCACTTTCACGGCTGCAAGTTCGACTTGCGTGACCAACAACCAATGGCGATTGACTTGGTGCATCTGATCCCAAGTGCCGCTGAGGTTGTAGACTTGACTGGACTGCTGGGTGGCAACGTTGGAAGTGCGGCTGATATTATCGGCCCAAATGGCCGAAGTTTGCAACCGAAGGTGGGAAAAAATGTCGGCAGGTTGCGCCCGGCTCACCGAGCCGGCCACAGCGAAGCCAACAATCATCATTTTCCGATAACAAAACATGGGGAACGGGGTGAGTAAGATGGTCAGGCGGGCATTCAGCAATCAAAGACTGGGTCGCATGAGGCCAAGCGGGCGAGGTCAGGCTAGCCGGATATATCCGGAGCCAGACCTAGAGCCTGCCATTGGTTTTCTGTTGGGATCAGGCACGATTTTTCAAGGGATTGGAGAACTGCTTTGCCGGACGGCAAAAGGCCAGATCTCAAAGGTTCCGTGCGGGATGAACGACATATGAGGGGGGATGAGAGCTAGAACCGGTGGATGAACTGAACGCTGCAAGTTTGCCGATGGTAACGCTTGTCCTCCACCGTCCGTGCTTCCATGCGCTCACCGACGAAGGTGAGCGATGTGTCTGAACCCAGGGCACGGGAAAGACTGACCCCCGCCGTGAAGGTTCGCCCCGTGCGTTGGTAGGGGAACCAATCATCGCCGAAGATGCCGTCGCGCCATTGGTTCGTGCCGATAAAAGGAGGCCAACTATTACGACACCACGAAAGTTGATCTCCCCGGCGGTAACCGGCCGAGGTGGAAACGCTCCACCGAGCGGACAGGTCATGATCAAGCCGGGCGGTGATTTCCCGGTTGATGGTGGAAAAGACCGCCCGTCCGGCAAAGAGCTGGTGGTATGCCCCGGCCAAACTGGCCTGCCACTGCGGTCCGAAGCGTTTTTGCAGCACGACTTCGCTCCGAAGCCAAGTGCCCGACCACTCCGAAACCTTGGCGAATTGCCGGGCGACACCCGCTTGGAGTTTCAACCTCGGCGCATAGGGACCGAGGCCAAATTTGCGGTGTAAACTGGCATGTGCGCCGAGTTCGGTCAGGTTCAGGCCGGTATGATCGATCCAGCGCGAGGTGGATAAATTGCCGCCATAGCCAAGCTGCCAATCACGGTTGATCCCCTGCAACGTTTCAAAACCATACCCCGCGTTCAGTCCCATATCGGATATTTCCTCCTGAGTGGCGAGGTTTGCGTTGTCGTCATAGCGGGCGGCGATGGAAAAAGTCGACGACCAGGCGAACCCATTGGTCGATAGCGCAAGGAGCGATGATCCAAGGATGGCCCTCAAACGGATGAGGAACCAGCCACACCAGCGGGGGTTGAGCATTTCGGGTATCACGGATGAGGCAACGCAGCTTGAAGGATCGACCAAACTGTTGTGGCAATCAACACCTGTCCGGCCGCAGTGGGGTGGATCATGTCGGCTTGATTCAGCTCCGGCACGCCACCGACTCCTTCCAGCAAAAACGGAATCAGCGTGCAGTGTTTTCCCCTGGCCACCGCCGGGAAGAGGGCACGAAAGCGGGTGGTGTAGCTTTCACCAAGATTGGCGGGCATTTGCATGCCGGCCAAGATGATGCGGGTGTCCGGGTATTTAACCCGCACCCGATCGATGATGCCGGCCAGATTGCTCCGGGTGACTTCAGGCGGTATGCCGCGCAAGCCGTCATTACCCCCGAGGGCCAGCACCAAAACATCGATGCGCTGTCGCAGCAACCAGTCGATGCGGCGCAGGCCGCCGGCCGTGGTGTCGCCACTGAGGCCGGCGTTGACGACCCGATAAGGCATGGCATGGGCGTCGATTTTATCCTGGAGCAGGGCTGGGTAGGCTTCCGCGGCCGGATTGTCCAAACCGTAGCCGGCCGTGATGCTGTCGCCCAGGCAGACAATGGTCTTTGGTTCGGCGGCCTGGGCCCCAAGGGCGATACTCCAGCACGCCAAAATGATAATCCGGACATTCATACTCACTTTTTATCCGCTTGAACTAGCTTTCGTGCGATTTCGGGGTTTGGGTGAAACATTGAATATATGAGTGATGACATCATGCTGAAAGTCGAGCGACTCACCAAAACTTATCCTGCGGCCGCCGGGGCATTAACGGTGCTGCGAGACGTGAGTTTTACACTGACGTCTGGCGCCAGTCTGGCGATCGTGGGTCCGAGTGGTAGCGGCAAGACGACTTTGCTGGGACTCTGTGCCGGCCTCGACCTGCCCACGGGAGGCGACGTTTATCTGGCGGGTGAGTCCTTGCAGGGACGAGATGAGGATGCACGAGCCCAGGTGCGCAATGCCCATGTCGGCTTTGTCTTTCAAAACTTTCAGCTCATCCCCACGCTGACCGCGTTGGAAAATGTCCTTGTGCCCTTGGAACTGAGGGGCGAGAGCGGACGGGAAAAGGAGGCGAGCGCCTTGTTGGCGCGCGTGGGATTGGGGGAACGGGGCGATCACTACCCCGTGCAACTTTCCGGGGGTGAGCAACAACGGGTGGCCCTGGCCCGGGCCTTCATCAATGCCCCCAAGATATTGTTTTGTGATGAACCGACCGGAAACCTCGATGGCGAAACCGCTGCGACGATGATCGAGTTGGTCTTCGGGCTTAATCGTGAACGCGGGACCACCTTGGTGCTGGTGACGCATGATCTTGAACTGGCGAAGCGTTGCCAGAGTATCCTCCGGCTGAAAAACGGCTCGGTGGTGCACGACTCATAACTGGCCAATGAATTTCATTTTCAAAATGGCCTGGCGGGATTCGCGGGCCTCGCGTCGGCGACTGGCCTTGTATTCATTGTGCATTGTGCTCGGGGTGGCCGCGTTGGTGGCCATCGGATCTTTCAGTGTAAACCTGCAGCAATCGGTGCAGGACCAGGCCAAGGGACTGCTGGGTGCCGACCTTGTGGTGGAATCCCGGCAGCCCTTCGCGCCCGAGGTGCGCACTTTCCTCGATCAACTTGGCGGCGAGACGGCGCAGGAAACGGGGTTTTCCTCCATGATGGTGTTTCCCACGGCAGGGGACGCAACCCGCCTCGTGCAAGTTCGGGCGGTCGAGGGAAATTTTCCCTTTTACGGGGAGTTTCTGACCGCCCCGGATACAGCCGTCAATGAGCTCGCAAGGGGCGGCGCGGTGGTCATTTTGGAGGAAACGCTGCTCAATCAATTCAATGTGCGGCCCGGAGACACGGTGCGTCTGGGCCAGAGCACGTTGAAAGTCCTGGGCGCGGTGAAAAAGGTGCCCGGTGAATCCATGGCCGTGACCCAACTGGCCCCACGGGCATACATCCCACTGGCCTTGCTGCCCGAAACGGGTCTCGCGGGCAAAGGCAGCCTGCTCCGTTTCAAAACGGCGATCAAGTTGCCGGAATCCAGCGACCCGGAGGCGTTGGTCAAAGCGATGAAGGTCGAATTTGCGGGTCAACGCCTGAACTATGATACGGTTGAAGAGCGCAAGCGTCGCCTCGGGCGGGTCATCGACAACGTGCAGGCCTTTCTCAGCCTCGTCGGGTTTGTGGCGCTCTTTCTTGGCGCAATCGGTGTCGCGAGTGCCATCCATGTTTATGTCCGGCAAAAGGTCGCGACCGTGGCCATCCTCCGTTGCCTTGGTGCATCGGCCCGACAGGGATTCGGGGTGTATTTATTGCAAGGAGCGGTGCTGGGTTTGCTGGGCGCGGGTTTGGGTGGATTGCTCGGACTGGGGGTGCAACTGCTGTTGCCCTCGGCGCTCAGCGGCATGCTGCCCGTGCCGGTGGATTTCGCGATATCCTGGCTGGCGGTTTTTCGCGGAATGGGAGCCGGCTGGGTGATCTGTCTGCTCTTTACCTTGTTGCCCTTGCTGGCGATCCGGCGGGTTTCTCCACTCATGGCACTGCGTTCGATGGCAACGGAAAAGACCGCGGGGATCGATTGGTGGCGGTTGAGTCTATGGGTCCTGATTGTGGCGGCGGTGGTGGGGTTTGCGATCTGGCAAACGCAAAGTCTGCGGCTGGGCCTCGGCTTTGCCGGCATGCTCGCCCTGGGCTTTGCGGTGCTGGCCGGCCTGGCCCGATTGGTCGCATGGGCGGCCCGGCGCTGGGCGCCCAAACGGTTGCCATATGTGGTGCGCCAGGGCATCGCCAATTTGCACCGACCGAACAATCGCACCGTCCTGCTGTTGCTGTCGCTGGGCCTCGGCACGTTTTTGATTCTGACCCTTTATCTCACGCGGGTGACCTTGCTCACCCAGATCGAGGGCACTGGAAACGGTGGCCGCGGCAACCTGATGTTTTTCGATATCCAGGACGACCAGATCGGCCCGTTGGAAAAATTACTGGCGACCGAGGGTGCACCCGTTTTGCAGCAGGCCCCGATCGTCACCATGAAGATTCGGACCATCAAGGGCCGTGGGGTCGAGGAGTTGTTGAAGGATGACTCAATCCGCATCCCCGGTTGGACGCTGCGGCGGGAATACCGTTCGACGTATCGCGAGTCTATGTCCGGCACGGAGGAGGTCACTCAGGGCAAATTTACCGGGCGGGTGCCGGCGGACACGGTGGTGGTGCCGATTTCCGTGGAGGAGAAACTCGCCGGAGATTTGCAGGTCACCCTGGGCGATGAAATCGAGTTTGACGTCCAGGGCGTGCCGATCCGGACCAAGGTCACGAGTTTACGCAAGGTGGAGTGGCGTCGGTTGGAACCCAATTTCTTCATCGTGTTTCCCTCCGGAGTGCTCGAGGCGGCGCCCAAATTTTATGTGGTCGCGGTGCGTGCGGTCGACTCGGCGGCCTCCGCCCGGCTGCAGCAGGCCGTGGTGGGAGAATTTCCCAACGTCTCGGCGATTGATCTGTCCTTGCTGTTGGAAACCTTTGACGGGATTTTTTCCAAGGTCGCGTTTGTGATTCGGTTCATGGCGCTGTTCACCGTCGTGACCGGGTTGATTGTGTTGGCCGGGGCCGTGGCGGCGGGGCGCTACCAACGGATTCGTGAGGTGGTCCTCCTGCGCACACTGGGAGCAACGCGGCGGCAACTCCTGCAGATGCAATTGGTGGAATACGCCATTCTCGGCCTGCTCGGGGCCATGGTGGGCGGGCTGCTCGCGATGGCGGGCAATGCGCTGCTGGCCCATTATGTTTTCAAAATCAGTGCGGTGGTGCCGGTGGGCGGGTTGTTGCTGGCGATGCTGCTGGTGACGGGGGTAACGCTGATCACGGGCTTGCTTTCCAGTCGGGGTGTGACCGACCATCCGCCGCTCCAAATTTTGCGGCAGGAAACATGAAATCCAACGTTGTCACCTTCACCTACACCTTGCGCGATCCGGCCGGCCGGGTGCTCGATACATCCGCGGGTGGAGAACCAATCACCTATCTCGAGGGCGCCGGTCAAATCATTGACGGACTGGATGAACAGCTGCGCGGGCTTGCGGTCGGCACCAAAATGATCGTGCAGGTGCCCGCAGCCAAGGCCTACGGTGAACGCGACGAAAGCCAGGTGCAACGGATCGACCGCACGCAGATCCCCGTCGAGGGAGAGCTGAGGGTGGGGGATCGTTTTCAAACCGACACCGACCAGCACGCCCCGGTGGTTACCGTGGTGGCAGTGGATGCCGCACAGGTGACCCTCGATGCCAACCACCCCTTGGCCGGGGTTGATCTGACCTTTGAAGTTGAAATTCTGGGAGTGCGGCCCGCGACTGAAGCGGAACGGCAACACGGTCATGCCCATGGCGCGGACGGGGACGGGCATTGCCATTAAATTTTCCACGCCCAGACTCATATAGAGCACATGAAAATTCTAGGCATCGACATCGGCGGATCCGGGGTCAAGGGCGCGCCCGTTGACACCAAGACGGGAAAATTGCTGCGAGAACGGCACCGAATTGACACGCCCGAAACCCTGACCCCCGCGGCGATGGCCAAGACCATCAAAACAATTGCCACACATTTCAAATGGCACGGTCCGATCGGAGTGGGCTTCCCCGGCGTGATCCACGGACCCCGAATCATGACCTCGGCCAATCTGCATCCGCGGTTTGTGCGTTGCGATGCGGTGAACATGTTCAGCAAGGCCACCGGTTGTCGCGTTGCCTTGATCAATGATGCCGATGCGGCGGGACTGGCAGAGATTCGATTTGGAGCGGGTCGTGAGATCAAGGGCACCGTGCTATTGTTGACCTTGGGCACCGGGGTGGGATCAGCATTGTTTCATGGTGGCCGACTTTTCCCCAACAGCGAGTTGGGGCATTTGCCGATTCGGGGTAAATCCGCCGAGCGTTTTGTTTCATCCACCGCGCGTAAACGCCGGGAACTTTCATGGGAGGAATGGGGCGGTGAATTGAGCCAATACATCCATATCCTGGAGGAGATTCTCTGGCCTGAACTCATCATCCTTGGCGGGGGCGTGAGTGCGAAGCACGCCAAGTATTTCAAATATATCAAGCCGCGTGCGAAGCTGGCCCCGGCGGAGTTTTTAAACGAGGCGGGGATCGTCGGTGCGGCGCTTTGGGCTGCCGAGCGGAAGTGATCGGAAATTCTTCCCGCGGATGAATCCGGACCAATTATTTCCGCGTGGGCGAACTCCCGGCCGCGCTTGTGGACGACGGACAGTGACAGCTCGGCGGCTGGGGGTTCAGGCTGAAGGCGACTTGAATCTGTGATGAATCATCCGGGAGTGCTGATCGTGGGGCAGGGTTTGGCGGGAACGGTGCTGGGCTGGACCCTGGAGCAGGCCGGAATTGATTGGGCGATGATCGATGCGGGGCATGCCACGGCAGCTTCGCGAGTGGCCGCGGGGATCATCAACCCGGTAACCGGTCAGCGTTGGGTCAAGACCTGGCGGATCGAGGAATTGTGGCCGGAAACCCGAAGCCTTTACCAAGGCATGGAACGAGCCTTGGGCGTGCCGTTATGGCGAGAGATCAAAATCCGGCGTTACTGGCGCACCGACAAGGAGCGACGCGTGCTGCAGGCCAAATGCGATCGCGGGGTGCTCGCGCCCTATGTGGAATCGGTGAACACAGACCATTGTGTGTTGGCTCCCGCCGCCCAGGTGGATGTTCCGGCCATGTTGGGCGCAGCGCGGCAACGCTGGCAGGCGGAGGGGCGCCTGACCGTGGGTCAGGTGGCGTGGGGGAAGCTTGGGCAGAATCATTCCCTGGTGATCGATTGCACCGGAGCGGCCGCGCGGCACGGTCTGTTTGCGGCCTGGCCGTGGGCAATATCCAAGGGCGAAGTGCTGCGAGTGCATGCGCCCGATTTGGACCCCGGAATTATCCTGCATCGCGGTCACTGGCTGCTGCCGGTTGCCCGGGGCGACGCGTGGGTCGGTGCCACCCACGAACCGGGGGTGGATGACACGGCACCAACTGCGGTGGCGCGCGATGCCCTGCTGGCCAGTGGGCAGCGATTGACCGGCCTCAACCTGGCGCCAACGGAACATTTGGTGGGACTGCGCCTGGCGGCGGATGACAAACGCCCGGTGATCGGTCGTCATTCCGGGTCTTCTGGTTACGGCATCCTTGCCGGTCTGGGCAGCAAAGGTGTGCTCTACGCACCATGGCTGGCCCGACAATGGGCGGAGCATATCCTGCTGGGCAGCGCGTTCGACTCGACGGTGGACATTTTACGGCTGAATCCAGATAATTCCGGCCCCCGCTGAGATCAGCTGCTCTTGGATTGCTCCGGATTTGTGCATGGCGTGAAGGGGCAGAACAGCTGCAATGGGCATACATTAATGCTGCCCGGGCCGCGATTGGGCTTGAACATATAACCATCAAATTGCCCTTAAGGGATGCCGGGATAAATGCCCGACTGGCTGGTAAACTGGCCGAGCCGGCAAGGGCAGGCACCGCGGGAGGTGTTGGTCACTTGATTGGGGGTGATAAAGACGTCCGCCCATCCGCCGTGGGGTCCGTTTATCAAAGTTTCGTGTAACTTTTCCCGGAACTGCGTGTTGTTGAAGCATGCCCGTGACTTGTCCGCGCCCCATCAACGCCAACGTTGTGCTCCTGCGATTCGTCGCGATTTGCACGTCATTGGTCGCGGGGGTGTATTCAAATACACGGGTAGCTGTTCATTACAGTCTTGTTCGTAGTAATCAGTTGTTGTGTTGTGGGGGGGTCGTTGTGGGCCCCTCCACACTTTTTTTAGCGAACATGGGCCTGACAGACAGCCAATCTCGGCAAATGTGAACATTTGCATCAAGCATCCCTTCAACTGAGTCTCATGAATCAACCCGCCTCCGCCAAACCCGCCGTTCCCCGCCGTAAATCCAAGAAAAAGTGGATCATAATCGGCGGCTCCGTATTGCTGATCGCCCTCGTTGCGATCGGTCTGTCGCGTCGCAAAAAGGATACCGGCATATCGGTGACCACCGAAAAAGCCTTTGTCACAACGATCACCCAGGTCGTCACCGCCACAGGCAAAGTTCAACCCGAGATCGAGGTCAAAATTTCCCCGGAGGTTGCCGGAGAAATCGTGGAAATGCCCGTCAAGGAGGGCGACATAGTCAAAAAAGGCGACCTGCTGTTGAGGATCAAACCCGATTTTTACCAGGCACAATATGAGCAGCAGGAAGCCGCGCTACTCTCTTCCAAGGCCGCCAGTGTGCTGAGCAAAGCCCATTTAGACAAAGCCACGCAGGACTACAGCCAAGCCAAGGATCTTTACGCGAAGAAGCTGATCTCGGATGCCGATATCCTGAATGCCAAAACCAATTATGATGTGGCCATGGCTGATTATGACTCATCCCAGGCGCAGATTCGCCGCACCGAGGGTTCACTGTCCCAAGCTGCCGACCAATTGAGCAAGACGACAATTTATTCCCCCATGGATGGCACCATCAGCTCGCTCACCAGCGAAATAGGCGAACGCGTGGTCGGCACCGGTCAGTTCGCCGGCACGGAGATCATGCGGGTGGCCGATCTCAGCAACATGGAGGTGCGCGTCAAGGTGAACGAAAACGACATCGTCAATGTGAAGGCCGGTGACCTGACGCTCATCCGCATCGATGCCCTCCCCGAGGCCCGGTTGACGGGCAAGGTGCGGGAGATCAGCTCATCCGCGCAAAACGCCTCCGACAGCATCGCGTCATCGCAAAATTCATCTTCGGACGAAGTGGCCAACTTTTTGGTCAAGATCAGCATCAGTGACCGCGATCCGCGCTTGCGGCCCGGCATGAGCGCGACTTCGGACATCCAGACCCAAACCGTTGAGAATGTCGTGGCAGTGCCGATTCAGAGTGTGACGGTGCGGGCCAACGACGGCAAGACGGTGGAGGAATTGCAGGAAGAGAAGAGCAAGGCGGCGAAGGAAAAATCAGGCAACAATCTTGAGGTCACCGATGAGAAGGACACAGCCCGTCGCACGCGCGATCAATTGGATCGGGTGGTGTTTATTGTCGATGGCACCAAGGTGAAGGTGCAAAAAGTTGAGACGGGCATTGCTGACAACACGCATATTGAGATCAAGTCGGGCTTGAAATCTGGCGATGAGGTGGTTTCCGGCAGCTATGCCGCCATCAGCCGCCGGCTCAAGGATGGCGCAACCATCACCATTGAGGTGCCCAAAAAGGACAAGAAATGAACCGGATTGGGTTCAAGCCGATCATAAACTTTTCCAAATGATTTCACCCGCTGCTCCGACCACTGCGCGCCATGTCCGGCCCAAGGGCGACCTCGTCATTGAAATCGAGGGAGTGACCAAACTGTATACGATGGGTTCGGAGATCATTCATGCCTTGCGCGGTGTGGATCTGAAAATCTACCGCAACGAGTATCTGGCGATCATGGGGCCATCGGGCAGTGGCAAATCCACGCTCATGAACATGCTGGGGTGTCTGGACACGCCCACGGCCGGACATTACCAGTTCAACAACAAGGATGTCGCGGCCATGATAGATGACGAATTGGCGGAAATTCGTAACCGCGAAATCGGCTTTGTGTTCCAAACCTTCAATCTGCTTCCCCGGGCCACCGCCCTGAGCAACGTCGAGCTGCCCCTGATCTATGCGGGATATTCATCCCATGCCCGACGGGATCGTGCGACCGAGGTGCTGGAAAATGTGGGACTGGGCAACCGGATGCACCACAAGCCCAATGAACTCTCCGGCGGGCAACGGCAGCGCGTGGCCGTCGCCCGGGCCCTGGTCAACCACCCTTCAATCATCTTGGCCGACGAGCCGACCGGGAATCTGGACTCCAAGACCGGCGTCGAAATCATGGCGCTGTTTGATGATCTCTATGAACAGGGTAACACCATCATTGTGGTCACCCACGAAGAGGAAATCGCGCGGCATGCCCGCCGGATCGTCCGGTTGCGCGATGGACTGATAGAAAGCGACGGTCCGGCAGAATAATCTCCATGCTGCGATTAATCTATGAGTTCGTTGAGAGTTTCCGGATCGCGTATGCCCAGATCAAGGCAAACGCGATGCGCTCGGTGCTGACCGCCCTCGGGGTCATCATCGGCATCGTGGCCGTGACCCTGATGGGCACGGCCATCAACGGCATTGACCGGGGATTTGAAAACAGCCTGGCGATGTTGGGTGACGACGTGCTTTACGTGCAAAAATGGCCCTGGCGCAATGTCGAGGACTGGTGGAATTATCGCAACCGGCCGACGGTCATGCCGGAGCAGGCCGAAAAACTCAACCGGGTGATCGCCCAAACCCCCAATTCCCTGCTTGAGATTGCCGTGCCGGTGGTGGCCAGCGGGGTGAGCATCAAGGCGGGAGCCCAGCAAGTCAGCGGCGTCTTTGTCTTTGGCACGACCCACAGCTATTCACGATTGATGTCGGCTGATTTTGACGGGGGGCGGCTCTTCAACGAGACCGAATCCGTCGGTGGACGCCAGGTGGCCGTATTGGGATTCGACGTGGCACAGGCACTCTTCCCCTCGCATCCGGCGCTGGACCAGACCATTTTGATCAAGGGTCAGCCTTTCACCGTGATAGGGGTGCTAGCGAAACAAGGTTCATTCCTCGGATTGTTCAGCTTTGATTCCCAAGTGATCCTGCCCCTCACCGCCTACCGAAAATATTTCGGGGTCAGTCGCAACAACGCCCAGCTGCGGGTGAAGGTGCGGGACAAGACCCGCATGGGTGAGGCCACGGACGAATTGATCGGGGCCATGCGCCGGGTCCGCGGCCAATTGCCCGGGGAACGGGACAATTTCTCCATCAATCAACAGCAGGCTTTCAAGGATCAACTCGAGCCGGTGAAGAAGGGTATCGCCATGGCTGGATTGTTCATCACCGGTCTTTCGCTGTTCGTTGGAGCCATAGGCATCATGAACATCACTTTTGTCAGCGTGAAGGAGCGCACCAAGGAGATCGGCACCCGCAAGGCCCTGGGCGCCCGGCGTCGCACGATCCTGCTGCAATTTTTGATCGAGGCGGTATCAATCTGTCTGATCGGCGGGGTGGTGGGGCTGGGGGTGACATTCGGCCTGTGTCTGGGAATTCAAGCTGCCATGCCTGCCCTCCCGGTGGTCTTCTCCTTTGGCTTGGTCAACATTAGCATGATCGTGGCGGTTGCCACCGGCATCATCTCCGGGTTTGCACCGGCTTGGACTGCCTCGCGGCTGGACCCGGTCGTTGCCCTCCGTTACGAATAAGCGCCACACCCAATGCTCAAAGAAATACTCAGGATGGCTTTCAGTTCGTTGGGCGTGAACAAGCTGCGTTCATTCCTCACCATGTCGGGCATTACGATCGGGGTCTTTTCAGTCATTGGCGTGATGACCATCGTCTCGGCGCTGCGCGGATCCATAGAGTCCGGCCTAAACATTCTGGGCACCAACGCGTTTCAATTCCAAAAATACCCTTCCGGATTCAACAACGGCAACAACCGCAAATACCGGCTGCGGCGCAATATCACCCTGAACGAAGGTCAGCGATATCAACGACTGATGGAGGGAATTGCGGATGTAGTCAGCTTGGAACTCTACGATTTTCGCGGGGCTCCGGCGCAGGCGGTCTATGAAAACCGCAAGACCACACCCGGCATTACCTTCGGGGGAGGCAATCAGCATTACCTTGCGGCCAACCAGTATGTCATCGATATCGGTCGCAATTTCACGGAGGCGGAGGTGGCGTTGGGACGACCGGTCTGCTGGATCGGATCGGCGATTGCCAAAGCGCTTTTCCCCACTGAATCGGCCTTGGGCAAGGTCGTCAAGGTGCGCGGTCGCACCTACACGGTGATCGGCCAGGCGTTGGAACGGGGTTCCTCCTTTGGCAACGATCAGGACAGCATCGTCATCGTGCCCATCACCCGTTTTGCCATGGAATTTGGCAACGAGAGCCAGTCCCTGAACATCGCGTCACAGGCTCCATCCCAGGAAGTCTATTACGAGACCATCGACAAGGCGATCACCGCCATGCGCATCGCCCGGGGACTCAAGCCCGAGGATGAGAATGATTTCGAACTGTTTTCCAATGAGTCACTGGTGGCCCAGTTTGCCAAAGTGGCCAATGCCGTCAGTTCGGGGGCTTTTGTGATCAGTGCCATCGCCTTGCTCGCCGCCGGCGTGGGTATCATGAACATCATGTTGGTGAGTGTGACGGAACGCACCAAGGAGATCGGTATTCGCAAGTCCATTGGCGCCCGCAAGAACAGTATCTTGGTGCAATTCCTGATCGAGTCCGTGGTGATTTCCCTGGCTGGCGGTGTAGCCGGAATCCTGATCGGCGTGGTGGCAGGCAATGGCATCGCCATGATGATGAATGCCGCGATAATCTTTCCGTGGCTTTGGGCCGGGATCGGCCTGTTGGTGTGCTCCGGAATCGGCGTGGGATTTGGCTTTTATCCCGCCTACAAGGCTTCGTCGCTCGATCCCATCGAGGCGTTGCGATTTGAATGAACTTGCCGGGGTGGGCGTAAAAAATCCGCCCGGGACATTGACCTCGGGCGGATCGGAGGTTTCAGCCTGAATACTCAGGCTTGGGCAGGAATACTGCTTCCCTGATACGTGGCGTCACCGAATCCCAGAATCGGGTAAAAGATGAAGCCCAACAAGGCCAGGCCCACCCCGAATCCAGTCCCTTTGCCGAAGGCCTTGGCGACATCAATGGCCACGATGATGCCGATGATGAGATTCACCACGGGGATGATAAACAACAGCAGCCACCAGCCCGGTCGTCCGGCGACCTTGATGAGGATGTAAAGGTTGAAGATCGGGATGATGGCAGCCCAGCCGGGTTGGCCGGCCTTGGTGAAAGTTTTCCAAACACCGGCTAAAATCAGCACGACAATGGCAAGTTCCAACAGGATGATGAGGTTTTTCATGGGGTGGGATCAGTTGAGGCGGAGGGGGGAATACGTAATATGGGTCGGGCCTGACCTAGATATTTTCCGACCAGTGGACAAGCCAGTATAATGGCCTCGTCGTCCGGCCGTGGGTGGGCATAACTCGATGGTCATGGGCAAGACCTTTGCAGAGATCACCACGGAAATTCGTCAATGGATCGAGGAACAAAGGATGTTTTTCGTGGCGACAGCGCCGCTGGCAGCGGACTTACATGTTAATTGTTCACCCAAAGGTGGGGATGCGTTCCGTGTCCTGGGACCGCATGAAGTCGCTTATGCGGATTTGACCGGCAGTGGCATCGAAACCGTGGCGCACCTGCGGGAGAACGGCCGCATTGTGTTGATGTTTTGTGCCTTTGAGGGCGCTCCAAAAATAATCCGGTTGCATGGACACGGCGAGGTGGTTGAGCCCGGGGATCAGGAGTTTGAAAGCTTAAGGGCGAATTTTCCCGCATTGGTCGGCCTGCGCACCATTATCCGGGTGCAGGTGACGCGGATTGCCGACTCGTGCGGTTTTGCGGTGCCGTTTTACGACTACGCCGGCCCGCGCGGTGTGCTCGACAAATTGTGCGAGAAAATGGGACCCGCGGGACTGGCTGACTACCGGGCCCGCAAGAACCGGGCCAGTATCGACGGATTGCCCGGCTTGAATGGCACGTGATCGCCCAAGGTCACCCGCGGCGGATTTCAGAGCCCTGAAAGCGAATCTGGATGCGAAAGACCTTTTTGGTGCGACAGGAGATCTTGCCAGTCTCGAGGTTAACTTTTTCGGGCACCTCGATCTTATGCAGGTCAACCAGGGCATGATATCCACGTTCGGAAAATACGTCGATGAGCATGGCCAGGGCGTGGGGATCCTCCAAGGTCGTGTCCTCGGTATTGATATGGGCACTGCCGGAAATCGCATGGCGTAGCACAATCGGCATGATTTTGTGCTCAATGAAACTGACGACACGGGCAAACAGTGCCGGATGCTCTATTTCATATCCATCCAGCCGTTTAACCAGTTCCTGCCGGGCATGCACAATGATGTCACTTGCCACCGGCACGCCACGCAGCCGGTCAACGGTGAGGGGGTCCAATTCCAAGGTGCTCTGATAATCGAGCTCGGCGGTGATATTTTGCTCCACTTCACTGATCGAACCCTGCGCATTGATGAAGTGATAGTGAAAGAGTTCCTTCAGCGACTGCAGGGCATCCCAAGTCTGCTCCTTGAACACGCGATAGCGGCGTTGGGCGAGGGCCTCGTCATGATCGGTGGCCCGGTCTTCCCAGAGGGTGCCGACCCCCGTGCGCAACACCTCCTCGTTGTGCATTCGAGTCTCGCGGCCGCGTTTGAGTTGGCGGGCGATGGATTCCTTTTCGTCCACGAACAAGACCATGCTGTGGATGGTTGGCAGTCGAAAGTGTATGCCCAGGGGAGTGCCGTAGAACTCACGCCGCAACTGATGCATCTTATCCACGATCATCTTGAGGCACTCCACCTGCACCCGGGTCCGGGGAAATCCATCCAGGATGACCCCATCACGGTAATCCGGCTTCATCAACTCCCGTAGCAGCAGACCGATGACCTCCCGATCCCCCACCATCGCTCCGGCGTCCTTCAGCCGCTTGGCTTCCGGTGAATCAAGCAGGGAACTGATGACCACGGGCGGACAGGTCAAGCCGCGGGCCTTGGCGATAAAATCCGTGTTGGTCCCTTTGCCGGCGCCGGGTGCTCCACCCAAGAGGATGATTTCCTTGGGGAATCGCAGGTCTTCCTTGCTCACATCGTCCATCAAATCGTCCCAAGCGGACTGAAAGATCAGATGGGCGTCTTTGATTTCAAGGTCACTGAGCTTGCTGTTGGGGAGGCCCGGATTGTGCTCCGGTCGCGGGGAATCGGCTGGTGGCATGGTGTGGGTTACGTGGTCACTAAGAGCGGGATGAGTGATGAGTCCACACCAGAAATCCACCGGAGTAAGTAAAAATTTCGCCAACTTTCTTGGGTTACGCCCGAAGGTGGAGTGAATTGGAACCCGCGTGGATTGAAATTGTCCAATCGTGGCATCCCTTCCTGTGGATAAAACTGCAGGATTGTTAGTTGAAGCTGGACCTGACGGGGTCGCGGTAAAGCGGCCCCGTCTTGGCCGGGGAAACTCAGACATAATATTATCGCGCCGGGGTCAGCCCGGCTCAGCATGCTGCATGCGGCCCATGCGGGGCGTCCCGCCAACCTGGCTCATCTTATAATATGAAATCCATAGTAATCGCACTTTGCTTGATCATATCCGGCATACTCATCATCGTGCAGGGCACGCGCCGGGAAGATTCTGTGGTCGGGGTGGCGGATTCGGTCGGAACCGAGGTGGCCAATGTCTGGGACGGCAAGACCCGGCAACCGGAGCATGTCTGGTATTATATTGCCGGCGGGGTGCTGATCCTGTCCGGTTTGGTGACGGCTCTGCGCAAAAAAGCGGCGTGATCCGACCCAGGAGCGGTTGTGACAGATTACTGCTTGCGGTGGATCACCTGTGGGGATGCATCCATCTGGCCGCGGGTGACGCCGAGTTGGTTGAGCAATTTAAGCTCCCGCCACAGGTCGGTGCCGTTGATCTCGCCGCGGAGTAGCCGTTGATAACTTTGCAGGGTCCGAGTCACTTCTGCCGGGGACTCATTGATGAACTCGACGCGAAAAGTGCGCGCACCCAAATCGAGGAGTCGTTGCACATATTCGGCTCCGGTCTGGGCGCGATTGTTGAAGACCGTGTTGCGACAACCGGCATCGGCCCGGAGCGGCAGCTCTGCACCCACCCGATCGCGCAGCGCGACCCGATGGGTGTCACAGGGGCGGCCGCAATCGCGGTAATCCTTGCCTTCGGACAGAAACGCGCAGAACACGCAATGTTCCATGTGAAACATGGGCATATGCTGGTGAATCGTGATATCGAACCATGAGCCCGGGGCGTCGCTCAACAAGGCCTCGAGTTGACTGATGTTGAGATCGTAGCTGGCCGTCACGCGTTCCAGGCCATAGCGCTGCAGAAAATATTCGGCGGTCAGCGGGTTTGCGACATTCAGGGAAAAGTCACCACGTTTGCGATCAGCCGCGAAAAACCTGAGGTGCTCGTGATGCCTCACCAGGAAGCCGTCCGCCGCGCACGAGCGCACCTGTTGCAAGATCCATTCCTCCCCCGGCTTGAAGATACGCGGCGGGGCAACCCAGATGGTGGCAGCTGATGGAGCACTGGAACCTGTGGTTTCCACGCGCTGAAGTTCGCGGAAAGCGGCGACGGCTTCACGGTAGTGTTTGGGGTTTTCGAACTCGCAATAAAGGGTGCGTGCCCCGGTGGACCAAGCCGGCGCAAGTTGATCAAGATTGCGGATGACCGCGATGATCTCGGGCGCGGAGTTGACGGGGCTTGCCGGCGCCGACGGCGCCTTGGCGGTCAGGGTTGAATTTCCGGTCCGGCCGGCGTGCAGGGCCCAGCGTTTCGGCCTGGCCCGGAGGCTTGCCAGTTCAGCGACCGCGTCGCGGCGCAACCGATTCAATTCGCTGAGCGGAATGATGACTTCGTCTTCGAGTTGATTATCCAGACGGTCGAGTTGAAAGGGCGTGCCACCCAGGCGACCCAGCTGGTCGCGCAAACGCTCGGTGGTGAGGGGATGTTGCGTTGCCACTTCCAGCGGCAGATTGGAGTCAAGTCGCACCACATGACCCGTGCGATCATTCACTATGAGGGTGAGGGGAATTCCGACGCGACCGTGGACTTCCACGTCGATACTGCGCTGAAAACGGATTTTGTCGCCGGCAAAAGTCTTGCGCACTTCGCGGTCGAGGGCGGGGTCATTGGTTTTCCACACGCGCTGACCGGCACGCACCCGGTTGAAATTGATGTCTCCGTGACCGAAGTGCAGGACGGAATCACCCACGCCGGTTTCCACCTGATAGATGCGCCCGCCCTCCTCGCCGGATTCCGGCTTGCCATCATCGAAGACAATCCCGTCGCCGGGTTTGGTGTGTGCCTGCAGACGGATATGCACGGCTTCACCCTGAACGCGTGTAATTTCGCCGAGATAAACGCCACGCTTTGTGCCAAAACGGCCATGAGCGAGCTCCTGGTTGTTGATGCCTCGAAACCATCCCGTATACAGCCCCCGAGAGAAACTCATTTCGAGTTCATAGCGGGCCGATTTGGGTTCGAATGGCGGGGTGGGTTCACCGGAAAGTTCGGCCATGACCTTGTCCAACGCCTGACGATAAACCCGGGTGATGCTGGCCACATACTCCGGAGCTTTGAGCCGGCCCTCGATCTTCAACGAGGCCACTCCGGCCCGCACCATATCGGGCAAGACTTCCAAGCCCGACAGATCCTGCGGACTGAGCAGATATTTGCGGTCGCCCAGATTCACTTTCTGACCATCGGATACAAGCTCGTAGGGCATGCGGCAGGCCTGGGCGCATTCACCGCGATTGGCCGAGCGCCCGCCGAGTGCTTCACTGGTGAGACATTGTCCCGAATAGGCGACGCAGAGTGCGCCATGAACGAAGACTTCGAGGGGCAGGGGCGCTGACTTTTGCGCTGCCTGAATCGCGAGGATTTCCTTGATCGAATTCTCCCGGGCCAGCACCACGAGTTGAGCCCCCAGCTCACGGGCGAACTCCACGCCAGCCGCACAAGAGATGGTCATCTGCGTCGAGGTGTGAATGGGGAAGTCCGGGGATAGTCGTCGGATGAGCCGACAGATGCCGATGTCCTGCACGATGGCGGCATCCACTCCAGAGGCGATGATGCCCTTCAGGTAATCCTCCGCAGAAGCCAATTCATCGGCAAAAACCAACGTGTTAAACGTCACATAGCCGCGCACCCCGCGCTTGTGCAAAAACTCCATCAAGGCAGGCAGGTCTGCCTGGGTGAAATTCTTGGCGCGCATTCGTGCGTTGAATCGTTCCAGACCGAAGTAAATTGCATCCGCCCCATTTTCCACGGCCGCGCGCACACAGTCCCAATCACCGGCGGGGGCCAGGATTTCCGGGCGCGACCAAACCGCCGGGTTGCGGGGGTCAACCTCGGGCGCGGTCATGGCATTGTTATCGGACATGCAGGCACATCAAGCACTCCGGACCCGACCGGCAACAGCTTTCCCGTGGGAGGGATGCCTAGGTGGATCAACCGGAGGGTCACTTATGGTGCCCCTGACGGATGATGTCCCAGACGACATAGAGACCGAGGACGGCGGAAAGCAGATAACCCACTATCCCGAGTGCGGGGAAACCGAACAGGTGGGGCTGGATGCCCGTGGTCACTATGAGGGATGAGCCAATGATAAGCGCCCCGATGATCACCCCGAGGGTGATGCGATTGGCGGCAATCTTCATGGCATCGTCATGATCCTCGAGGCCGCGATGCTGCAGCTTGATGGTAAGATTGTCGTGCTCTAGGCGACGCACCAGCCGGTGCAATTCGGACGGCAAATCCTGCAGGCTCGCAAAGGTGGAGCGGAGCATCTCGCGGCTGCGACGCAGCAGGGTGCGGGGATTGTTGCGCTCGCGATAGAGTTCACGCAGCACGGACCTGGCATGAGGCCGAAGGTCAAACTCAGGATCCAGATTTCGGCCGACCTCCTCGATGGCCAAGATGGCCTTGGCCATGTAGGAATAGTCGCGCGATAGTGGGATGCCATGCCGGCTGAAGATAAACAGCAGCTTTAGCATGGCCCGGCCCAGTTCGAGATGCCCGATGGTGAAATTAAGTTCCTCGCGGAGCGCGAGGGTGATTTCCTGCTCCATCAAGCGCAATTTGGGACGGGCATCAACCGGGGCGAGATCGGCGGCAATTTGCACGATGCGATCCGCATCCTGATCCACGGCCGCAATCCAAAAATCCGCCAGGGCATAGCGCAGTCGCCGGGTGAGATGGCCGACGAGTCCCCAATCCAGGAAACACAGCCGCCCGTCCGGAGTGACCATCACATTGCCGGAATGGGGGTCGGCATGAAAAAAACCATGCACCAGCACCTGCCGCATGAGAGAGGTGGCACCATGGGCGGCAACCTGACGCAATTGCGCGGCAGGGAGCGAGGCACGATCAACCGGTTCGCCGACAATATGCTCCATGACCAGCACGCGCGCATTGCAGTAGCGGTGGTATACCTCGGGAGCAAAGACCTGTTCGGGATGCGGATTGAGGGCGTTGAAATACTCCTGATTGTGCGCCTCGGTTTCAAAATCTAGTTCCCGCTGCACGCCGCGATGTGCTTCACCTACAATACCGGTCAAATCAATGGCCTGAAGGGCGCTGACATGGGCCTGCAACTTGCCGGCCAGCCATTCCGCTAATTCCAGGTCGATCTCGATGTTGTGGCGGATGTCGGGTTTTTGCACCTTGACGGCAACCGGGACACCCGTCTCCCGCAAGGTGGCCGTATACACCTGGGCAAGTGAAGCCGAGGCGACGGGAGATTCGTCAAAGCGGGAAAAGATCTCGGTGAGTTTGTCCGCCAGTTCCTTCTCCAGCACCGGCCGCATTGTTTCAAAGGGCAGGGGCTGCACGCGGTCCTGCAGCTTGCGCAGCTCGAGGATGAAAGCATGGGGCAACACATCCGGTCGCATGGAAAGAAATTGGCCCAGCTTGACGAAGGTTGGACCCAATTCCTCGGCGGCGAGACGAACGCGTTCATGCAGCGTCAGCGTGGGACGTGGTGCAGGCACCGACCGATGCCAAAATCCAGTTGGCCATTCGATTTGACTGATCAAATCGGCAAAACCGTGTCGTGCCAGGACCGTGAGAATCTCCTTGGCCCGGACCGCCTGGCTCAGCAGATCAAAGGGCTTCACGATTTTTTCGAGCCGCCGCTGCCGCGTTTGGCAGCCTGCTCGAGGACATTGACCCGGGTTTCAAGTGAGCTGATCCGATCACGGGTTTCTGCGTCCAACCGGGCCAGCAATTCCTTGAGCTTGGCTGCCAGCTGGTCACCCATATCTTCGAATTCCTGACGGGCTTCGGTGGCGATCTTACCCGCCATGGTGCGGGCATCGGCGGCGGATATTTTTCCTTGGGCCACGTAGTCATTGAGGGCCGCTTCGACTTTTTCCTTGGTGATGACCGCGGCACCAATCCCGGCGAGCATCGTTTTTTTCAATGAGTCGATCATAGTGCTCTCAGCCTAGTTGATCCCTGACCCGGAGGCAAATGCAGAATGGAATTCCAGCTCAGGTGGCCGGCTCAGCCGGGGGCATGGGGATAGCATTGCGGGCGGCATGGGGTGCGGCTTTACGTAACCAGAAAGCCAGTGCAATGGTGCACCCAAAAGCCGCAAAGGAGAGCCAGCCAACCTTGGCGTAATTGAGCAAACGGCCGTTGGGGCCCTGGACAATGATCAGACCGGCAACGATGTTGGCCAGGGCACCGGCGGCCTGTTGCACGGCAGAGTTCACACTCATGAATCCCCCGCGATAGCGGGCGGCCACGGCGTTGGTGATCAAGGCCATGGTGGGAGCAAACCGGCCGGACATGCCGATGAAAAACAAGGTGGTCGTGAGGAAGGTGGTGTAAAGTGGACCGGGGCCCAGGCGGGTCGTCATGAGCATGGCGGGCACGGCCACCAGCGAGATGGCGATGAGCACTTGAACCTTGTCATAACGATCAGCCAGCCGGCCAAACCAGGGCATGGTGAAAAACGTGCAGGCCCCGCCGAGCATGTAGACCAAAGGCAGCTGGTGCCGCTCATCCAGACCAACATTGGCCACCATTGAAGGCGCCATGAAAGGCACGACAATGGCGCCCGAAAAAATCAGGCTGGCCGTCAACAAAAAGCCGCGCAGATGCACCCGGTGGGTCATCAACTCGATCATTTGTCGCACGGGATGAGCCAGGCTGCGGTGGCTGGTGACATGCGGCAGGGTTTTGAACGCGATGGTCAGGATACTCACGCACAGTAAAGAGAGCAGGAAGAAGGGAGCATGCCAGCCCAGCCAGCCGGCCAGAAACAGGCCCAAAGGGATGCCCAGAATGGATGCCAGAGGATAGGCCGCCATGACCATGCCCATGGCCCGTCCCCGCCGTTCCGCCGGGATGGCATCACCCACCATCGCGGTGACAACCGAGCCTGCGACACCACCAAAAGCTCCGGCGGCGAAACGGGCGATCAGGAGGGTGTGATAATTGGGCGAGAGGGCACAAGCGAGCGTGGCGAGACCAAAGCCGGTAAATAGCACCAACAGGGCGGAACGGCGATCAAACCGATCCAGGAAAAAGCCGCCAACAAAACCTGAAATGGCGGCCGAGAGCCCATACGCTGCAACCAGCAGGCTAAACTGCCCCGGACTGATGCCAAAGACCCGCATCAGACTGGATCCCAACGGCATCATGATCATGAAATCCATGATGTGGATGAATTGAATGGCGCCCAGGGTCAGTAGCAACAGCCGCTCACGTTGGGGCGGCAGGATCGTGGCATCGGGCAGAGACATGGGCGGCAGGGTTGGTGATCTTTCAGGAAATGCAAATCCACGTCTCAGGTTGAGACGTGCTCCATTGCACCGGCTTTCAGCATGCGCAAAAATTGGGCGACGCCCCGACTTTGATAGCTTTGCAAATGGCGGATTATCACCAATTCGCGCTCCGGATTGGAGTCGGCCAAATGCAGGTAGACCAAGGAATCGATATCTTTGGAGGATTGAGTCACGCGGGGTAAGATCGAGATGCCCGCCCCCAAGGCCACCAGGGATTTGACCGTGGTGAGTTGGGCGCAGCGATATCCGATGCGGGGTTCAACGTGATGATTGCCGCAGAATTCTCGGACTTGCTCCGTGAGTGAGCTGGCACTGCCCAACATGACAAAGGTTTCGTCGGCCAAGTCCGCCGCATTAATTTTCTCCTGCTTGGCAAAGCGGTGCTCCAGACCCACGACCAGCAGCAAAGGCTCGCGTATAAAGGGCTCTATCAACAAGGAAGGCTCCTTCACCGGATTGGAAACCACGGCCACATCCAGGCTGCCTTCGATCACCCCTTGAACCAGTTCACTGCGAAAGTCCTCGCGGGCATAGATTTCCAAGTTGGGATATTCAATCCGGGCCTGTTCAATGAGAGGGGGCAGCATGTAGGGAGCGACAGTAGGGATCGCCCCCACGGTGATCCTTCGATCCAAACCGGGATGATCCCGGAGTTCCTTGGTTGCATTGTCAGCCTCACGGATAATGCGGCGCGAGCGCTCAACGAAAAAACGCCCGGGTTCGGTCAAGACGACGCGTCGCCCGAGACGGTGCAGCAATTTGTGGCCCAGCTCCTTTTCAAGATTTATAATCTGCTGACTTAGAGCGGGTTGTGTAATATTCAGTTTTTCAGCCGCGCGGGTGATATTGCTGGTTTCGGCGACCGCCAGCAGAGAGCGAAGTTGATACAGTTCCATAAATAAAATCGATGAATAGCATTAATACTAACGATTTTATTAATTGTAAAGTCGGGTTAAGATAGAGGCGTGGCACCCAAAGCGGGTGTCCCGAACTACAAAACATCATGAAGAATATCCATACACCGTCGTTATTTGCAGGCGCCATCGCCGCGACCATCTTGATTTCCCTTGGCCTGAGCTTCCCCATCAGCATGGACCTATTGGTCGGTTACGCGACCGTGGCCATGTTGGTGGCGCTGGCCCTGCTCGAATACACTCCGAGCCGCAAGCGCCTGCAGGTTAAATAATCGCGCGAGGAGAACCGACGCGAATCAACAGGGCCCGGAGAAATCCGGGCCCTTTTTGTGCCTTGGACCGTTCATCCAATGAAACTCGAAACTTTACCTTGGGGGTTTAGACAAAAAGGCGAGGCCATGCCGCTTAATAAGCATATACCCGACAACCGCCGCATGGAGGCAACATCACCCGATGAATCTTGGAAAGATTGGTTTCAACACTATGGACCGAAGCTGCTGCTTTGTGCCCGCCAATGGACGCGCTCCCAGGCGGATGCGGAAGATGTCGTCCAGGAAGCCTTTGTCCGGTTTTGGCGCCACCAACGACATTTGGGCGGCGACCCCCGGGCTTTGCTTGTCACTTCCATTCGCCGGGCCGCCATCGACCTGGCTCGGAGCGATGTGCGGCGGGCGCGACGGGAGGAAGAATCAGCCGGTGATGCCGAACGCCTCTTTGTCTCCGTGCCGGATGCCGATGATCGGACCCAGGTTATTGAAAACGCATTACGACGCTTGCCGGATGAGCA
Source organism: Cephaloticoccus sp. (assembly GCA_021734075.1). Classification (GTDB taxonomy): domain Bacteria; phylum Verrucomicrobiota; class Verrucomicrobiia; order Opitutales; family Opitutaceae; genus Cephaloticoccus. Next base: position 40,559 of record JAIPJW010000002.1, on the reverse strand, counting down.
GCGTGAGGTGCTCACCCTCAAAATATGGGGAGAAATGACTTTTTATGAAATTGGAAATGAACTCGACATTCCGCTCAACACTGCGGCTTCCCGCTATCGTTACGCCCTGGCTGCGCTGCGTTCAGCAATGACCATCGCCGACTGTCATGGATAAGGAACTGCTGGAACTCGAAGCGGAATTGAAGCAACTGCGGCCGCTGCCCCCTTCCGGTCAGCTGCAAGCCCGGATCGCCGCCGAATTGTCTCCGCGGCGTAAAATCTCGTGGACCTGGGTGGCTTTGCCTTTGGCGGCAGCCTTGGTGCTGCTGCTTGCCTTGCGGTCAAATGACAGCGTCAACCGCGGAAATAATGCGGTTCCCTTGGTGGCGACTGTGCCACCGCCGGTCGAGTCCAACCCGACGGTATTCAAGCCGGTCGCGACGCAAAACGTGCTCTATGCAACCCAGGACGATGGCATTGTCACGCTGGCGGATGGTCGCCAAGCGCGTCGAGTGAGCCGGTCCTACGTGGATACCGTGCTTTGGCGCGATCCCAAATCCAATGCCTCTTTGACCTGGAGTGTCCCGCGCCGCGAGATCCGGATAACCCCAGTCTCTTTCCAGTAAAACCCAACGTAAATCATCATATGAAATCAACCCATCGAACAATTATCCCAATAATCAGCCTGCTCCTGCTCGCTCCGGCTTTACTCGCCGGCGAAGCCGCCGATACCGGCAAGGAAGTAAAAAAGGAAAAGCGCGTCATCATGATTCCGTCAGGGGGCAAAGGAAACACGCCCGCACCTCATATGGAGTTTGTCCAAGCGGCGCCGCGGGGTGAGCGCCGCATCGAATTTATCAGGGAAGGAACGCCCGAAATGGAGACCGTCACCTTCCTGGGCGTGCAGACCGAACCGGTGGATCAGACACTCACGGTCCAATTGGGTATCGCCAAGGGAACCGGATTGGTCGTGCAGGATGTGGTGGCGGATAGCCCGGCAGCCGGCACCCTGCAGGAACATGATATACTGCTGAAATTGAACGATCAGGTCCTGATCAACATGGATCAACTCTCCGTCCTGGTGCGCAATATGAAGGCTGGGGATAGCGTGTCACTGACGTATCTGCGCGGGGGCAGGGAAGCCAAAGCCTCGATCAAGCTGGGGGAGCATGAAGTGCCCAAGCGCACGCATTTTGGTTTCAACCTGGAGATGAAGCCAGAGTTGAACATGAAATGGCACGGCCTGAGGGGCAAGCCGGGCGAAACCGGGGGGGGTGAGGGAGACCCTGATCATTTGCTATGGATGATGGATCTGGCCAAAGGCGGACGCTCACGGGCGGTCGTGAATGCCGAAACCGATGGCGAAAACACAGTCTCAGTCACCGTCAACACCGGCAATGGCAAGGTCGCATTCAATGACGACGAGGGTTCGCTCGAGTTGACCACGAAGGAAGGAAAAAAAGAACTGGTTGCGAAGGACAACAATGGGGCGGTCCTGTTTTCCGGTCCCATCAACACTCCGGAGGAACGGGCCGGGCTTGCGCCCGAGTTAAAGGCGCGGTTGGAGAAAATTGAAACCATGCATGAGTTTCAATTTCACACCGATGAAGATTTCCAAGGCGGGGAGACCAAGGTCATTCGGATGCAGCGGGGAGCCAAACTGGAACAGCCGAAACTTCCTGCCGGTATGCGACGGCTGGATACCTGATGAATTGAGTTTGCCGTTGGGAAAAAAGCGGAGCCGGAGGGCTCCGCTTTTTGCTTTCGGCCGCTGGCCGTGATTTCTCAGCCGGCAGATTCGTTGGCCGAGGCTGGCCGGTTCTTGACGAAGATTGCGACAATCAATGCCAGAACCACGTTGGTGATGAATATCATGAACAGACTCATGACGGTCATGATCACCGGGCTCATCATTTTGCGAATCATCGGTTCGGCTTGGGAAATTTGGGTGTCGGTCATGCCCTTGGCTTCCATTTTCAAAACCTGCATCTGAAAGATCAGTTCACTCATGTTGGGGTTGATGAAGGTGAAATAGCAGTAGGTATAAATGGTGCTGAACAACGCCCCGAATAGGCCAACCATTACGCCGGTGCCCAAGGCGGAACCGTAGCCCCACTTGCCATCTGCCGGGGTGAGCTCACGCTTTTCCTTCATCCCCATCAGCAGGCAGACGACGGCGATTGCGAGGCCCAGCGCCATCGCAATATTTTGAGCGGTTTGCAGTTTTGTCACTTCATCGTGAAATCCGGTGAAGAAAAAGCCGAGGCTCAGGAGCGAGCTGGCGAGAGCCATGATAAAGCCGTAGGTCAAAGAGGTTTTCATATTCATGCACTATGGCTGCCGGGTTAGGGGTTACAATCCCGGAGTGACCGGTGGAGGCCAGGCCTGAGGAGTGGTCACCAACAAGGAGCGAAGAACAATCAGGAGTTGTCTCCGTCGATCAAGCGACCCAACCCGCCCAAGACGGAACCCTCGCCCTTGCCGCCGCGACCGGTTTGTGGGGCCGCCGCGACAATGCGACCGGCCAGACGCGAAAAAGGGAGGGATTGCAGCCAGATTTTCCCGGGGCCACGCAAGGTGGCAAAGAACAGCCCTTCGCCGCCGAACAGGGCGCTTTTGATGCCGCCCACCATTTGGATGTCGTAGCCCACCGTGCGTTCAAAGGCGACAATGCAGCCGGTGTCCACGCGCAGGATTTCCCCGGCACCCAAGGTGCGCTCATGCAGCGTGCCGCCTGCATGCACAAAGGCCAGTCCGTCGCCGGTGAGCCGCTGCATGATAAAACCCTCGCCGCCGAAAAGTCCGGCTCCCAACCGGCGTTGAAAGGCGATGCCAATGCTCACGCCCTTGGCCGCGCAGAGGAATGAGTCCTTTTGCGCGATAAGTTCGCCCCCTACTTCACTGAGGCGCACGGGCACGATTTTCCCGGGGTAGGGAGCCCCAAAGGCGACGCGGCGCTTGCCGACGGCCTGGTTCTGAAAGACGGTCATGAAGAGAGACTCGCCCGTGAGGAGGCGCTTACCCGCGCCGAGAAGCGAGCCCATCAGACCCGAGTGCGCCTGTGAGCCATCACCAAAGATGGTCTCCATGGCGATGCCCTCGTCCATATACATCATGCCGCCAGCCTCCGCCACGGTGGCTTCACCCGGATCAAGTTCGATTTCGACGAACTGCATGTCGTCCCCGTGGATCCGGTATTCGACTTCGTGCATGCTCATATCTGGCGGAGGGCAATTGGAGGCGGATCAGACCAGGCAGACCGCCCAATCAGGCGGCGAGCTTGAATGAGCGGTTGGATTGCCGTGCTTGGGCGACGGGAAATGGTGCCGTGGAGTTGCCTGGTTCCCAGCGGGATTGCCGCGGGGCATAGTCCCGGACAAAGCCGATCAGAATCAGGGGAATCAGGGCGAAGGAGAATGTGCCCATGGCATAGTAGCCGGACAAAACGGCCAAGGCAAATATGCCCATCCCGGTAAGGGCGGCGGTGGCGAAGAAGGAAATTAGTTTCATGGTTGTGCAGGAGTTAACGGTGGATGATTGATGCCTCTATAACGCAGCAAGGCCGGTGAAAGTTACAAAAAAACCGTTCCAAAATGAGGAACGGTTTCACAAACGGATGAGCGGTGCCCTGACGGGGCTGGTCGAGCTATGGTTTCAAGGTCATCCAACTCAGCCGGTGATCTCCGTCGTTTGGTGCGGGCTGCAGATCAAGCAAGGTGCACAGCAGATCGTAAATGTGGATGTTTTCGAACGGCGCAATGGTGACGCCTGATTTGAAAGCAGGCCCGGCTGCAATGAAGGTCGCGCCCATGTCCGCGGCGCGTGGGTCGTAACCATGTGCCCCGCCGTTACCCCAGCCCGCTTTATCCTGACCGGAGAAATTGGCCCGGGTGTTGATTTCCCAACCCAAGTCCGGCACGAGCACGACGGGAGGAATGCGAAGGTTTTGGCTGAAATGCAGATGCTCCGGCACATCTTTCCGGCGGTAAGCCTTGAAGTGGGGATGCTCACCGGAAAACTTGGCATAAAGCAGTTCGGCGTTTCCATCCAAGGGGCGGAGACCCATAAGTTCACCTTTGAAGTCGATTTGAACTGACTCCGGGTCCACGAAATCATCCAGCGTGATACGACGTTGCGTGCTGATGGGGGTCATGCCGTGATCGGAAGTAATGATGTAGTTGACCTGAGAATCGAGGCCGAGTGCGTGCACGCCGGTTTGAAGTTCCCCCAGGGCTTGATCGACCTGGGCGAGGGCTTGGCCGACTTCCGGAGTGGCGGGACCGAAGCGGTGTCCGATGGTATCAACGATGTCGAAGTAGAGAGTGATGATTTGGGGTCGCTCAGATTCGGCGCGTCCCAACCAAGAAAGCACGGTATGAACCCGTTCCGAGTTTGTCATGCTCCCGTCGTAACGCAGCCAAGTATCGGGGCGAGTGCCCTTGATTTCCGCCTCAGACCCCGGCCAAAACAGGCATGCGGTGCGCAGTCCCTGTTTGCGCGCCGTGACCCAGATGGGTTCGCCCCCCCACCAACGGCTTTCGCCAACGGCCCCGTTGCGAAGCGTAAAGACCGCCTGGGAAGAGGGATCATACATATCGTTACTAATGATGCCGTGGTTTTCAATCCGCAGGCCGGTGGCAATCGAGTAGTGATTGGGGAAGGTTTTGGAGGGAAAACATGACAGCATGCGCTCGGCGCGAACTCCCTGGGCGGCGAAAGCAGAGAGGACAGGTGGGGAGAATTTCGCCAAGTAATCCCATCGGCAGGCGTCGATTGATATGAGAATGACAATGGGCTTGGCGACGGTGGCGCTGTCGGCACGGAGTTCAAATCCTGTGAGCAGGAGAAGCAGGCATAATATCCGGCGGATGGTATTCATGGGTTATTAAGACGCAGTGTGACCACAGTCGCACCCCAGCCGCCACTATGTTCATCGCCGAGGCGAAAGGATTGCACCTGTGGCAATCGCTGCAGGATGGTCTGGACGGTGGTGCGCAATGTTCCCGTGCCCTTGCCGTGAATGATCCGAACTTCGCGAAAATTGCGGGCGACGCATGCTGCAAGATAAGCAGGTATCAATTCGGGCAGGTCACTGGGTTGAAATGTATGCAGATCCAATTCCCATGTGATGGGTAACTCCACCGGAGCGTGGTCAATAGCCTGCGAATCCGATTCATCCAGCGGAGACATGACCCAGGATCAACTTTGCGGTGGGGGGGGGCTGGGCTCGTTGGGTGGAGGAACCACCGGCTTGGGCGGAAAAGTTTTTGGCAGGGGTTTGTCCGGCACTTCATCCATGGCCCGCTTGAATTCCTCCTCAACATTGCTGGCGGCTTTTTTGAACTCGCGGACTGATTTACCCAGACCTTTCGCCAGCTCGGGCAATTTCTGGCCGCCAAAAAGCAGGAGCACGATGAACATGATCATCATCAATTCGGGACCGCCGATCCCTTCGATGAAAGCGAGACTCTGCGTTGAGGCATGCATGGTATCCGATATGTGACTGAAACTGGCTGAAAATGTAACGGACAAAAAGAAGACCGCAACCTACGTGGCACGAACCGGGGCGCTGACCAGTCGTCTTCGCCAGAGTCGCGGACTGATGCCATGGTGCTGTTTAAAGCGCAGGGTAAAGTAGAAAGGATTATCAAAACCAACCTGGCGTGCGATATGGCGGATGGGTTCCTGGGTGAATTCGAGCAGCTGGCAGGCGCGATTAAGCCGTTGCAGTTCCAAATAGCGTTGCGGGGTCTCGCGGGTTTGCCTCCGAAACAAATGGGCAAAACGGGAAGGAGACAGGCCACACTGGGCGGCGATGTGGCTCACCGGCAACGGTTCGGAAAAATGCGCACAGATATAATCCAGACTGTGACGGATCCGGCTGTCCAATTGAGCCGTTTCACCATGCGGATTGGCAAGGTCGCACCACAGGATGATTTCCTCCAACGCATTCATGGCCAGAGCTTCGCGGTGGCGGAATGGACTGGCGTTGAGTTTTAACACGTCGTGAAACCGACCAATGATGCGCTGTTGTTGCCCGAGATCGCTCAAATACAGCCGCTGGATGCCCGAGGCCGGCTCCGGCCAGTTTAGCCACGCCATCCAACTGGGCCGGGGTATGAAGTGGGCCCACAGCGGTTCCCAATGGGTTTGGTCAGGCGCCGTGCCGTAGTCATGTCGGACATGCGGTTTTAGCAGGATTATATCATTTGGTCCGGTGATGATGTCCCCGGTCGGTGAGCCAAAACGAGCGTGCCCACTAAGGTTGTAAACCAGGACCCAATCCTGAGTCCCGTGCTCACGATAGGTGCTGAAGCGCGGTCCTTGGCGATATGATCCGGTTACCAGGGCACCGGGAGGCGGGGCGGGGGTATTGGGGCGGTCTGGCATGACAGTAGGATATTATAGGTATATGGCGGGTGGTTCTATGGCGCATTTCACCAATGATTGCTACAATTTTTGCTTATGGTTATCGATAGTTCCCCTATCACTGCCCCGGAATCATTAACGCCGTCTGAACAGTTTGCCCGCGACGGCTATGCCATGGCGCGAGGCATGTTTGACGCCACGGAGGTGGAGGAGATTCGTGCTTTGTTCACACGCATGCATGCCGAGGGGGTGCCCGGGCAATACGAGCCCCGCACGGTCCGGGACGGGGTGGAAAATCCCAGCGATCCTCTTTTTCAATATCCCCGGGTTATGATGCCGCATCGGTTCAATGACCGGGCCAAGCACTTCATGCTGCACCATAAAGTGCGCGCACAGCTCAAGGTCTTTTTCGGGGAGGATCCCGTCGCCACCCAGAGCATGTTTTATTTCAAGCCACCTGGTGCCCGTGGACAGGCCCTGCATCAGGATCAGTTTTATCTTTTGGTTGAACCCGGCACCTGCATTGCGGCCTGGACGGCCATTGATGATTGTGATGCGGAAAACGGAGGCATGATGATAGTGCCAAAAACCAAGGAGGCCCCGGTGGTCTGTCCCGATCTGGCCAACCGTAATGAGAGCTACACCAGCCATTTTGTGCCGGTGCCCAAAGGGCTCAAACCGCAATTGGTGGAAATGAAGGCCGGCGACACGCTCTTCTTTAACGGCAACATCATTCACGGTTCCGGACCCAACCGATCGAAAGACCGTTTTCGTCGGGCTTTCATTTGCCATTATGCGTCGGGCAATCTAAAACGGATTTCCGGCAGTTACCGACCCTTGGTGCGGATGGATGGCACCGAATATGAAGTGGAACCCCAAACCTCGGGCGGACCCTGCGGCGAAGGCTGGAAGGGCAGTCTCCACTAAGGCGGCTCCGCCGATCCGGAGACGATCTCCACCCTTGGACGGACGGTTTTATTTTACCCGCACGGCAACCGTGAAGGTCTGGACCAGCCCGGGGGCAACAAACTGCAGGCCGCGCTTGTGCTCCGGCGAGTTGGGCGGCCCCATCCAAGGCTCCACGCAATAAAAGGGAGCGTCGGCGGACTGTGACCAAGTGACGATAGCGGCATTGGCCGGAGGCACATTTTGCGCCCCAAGGGAAACGACGACATCACCGGCGTGGCCGCGCTCGCCGAAGACCACGGTGTTGTCCCTCAGCCCAAGGTGAATGGTGTCGATGAGGTCCGGATTGGCGAGGCTTTCAATTTCCTTCAGGATGGGGCCGGGCACGAGTGCCCCGGTGACATCCTGCTTGTAGTGCTGGCTGGCCGGAAGGCGAATCGCGTAGTCGGAACGGCTTAGCCCTTCGGTCCATGGCAGGGTGAAATAGAAATGGTGCCCGGCACTCCAGGGCAGGGGTTCGGTTCCCAGATTGCGCAGTGAAAGTTCACAGATGAGTCCGAGGGGCTCGAATCGGTAGCGCACGATAAACTCATAATCGAAGGGATAGGCGGCGCGGGCCTCCTCATTGGGCAGGTAAAGGGCAGTGAAACCGGTGGTGTCCGCCTGGGTGACCTTGAAAGCTCCCTGCCGGGCGAGACCATGCATGGGCATGGGCCGGCGAACACCGTCAGCGGCGCGCCAGAAATGAATGTCGCCGTGGTCAAAAGTGCGGGCATTGAAAGGGAACAGGATGGGATTACCACCGCGCACCTGAGCGATATCAGCCATATTGGCATTTTCCGGCCAATACAGGACATCGCGCACGGACCCATCGCCCAAAACGATATTCCAATTCATCAAGCGCGCCCCTTTTTCGGGCAGCGCCAGAAAGGTGGAGTGGCCGACCCGCCAACGCAGGAGGGTTTCACCTGCAAATGAGACTTTTTCCATATCCAGTGGAAAATCACACCGAAGCAGGACGGGCAACGGGTTTCTGGAATTATCGGATGAATTTCCACTGTGGCGATGCTTGCAGGTTGGCAAGGCCGTGTTAGTGTGAGTGGACAATGCTGCGCCTATTCATGACTTGCCTACTGGCTTTGCAGGCTGCGGTTGCCTTGGCGGATGAACCGGTCGCACCGGCCATGCCAAAGGTGGGCGGGGTGACCCGGGTCGTGGTCATACCGGTGCGGGAACAGATCGCACAGCCGGTGCTTTACATCATTCGGCGCGGCTTGAAGGAGGCGATCGAGCAAAAGGCGGACGTCGTCGTGCTCGATATGAAGACTCCGGGGGGGGCGCTTGATGTCACCTTCGAAATCATGGAGGCGTTGGCCAAGTTCCCGGGAGAGACCATCACGTTCGTCAACACCGAGGCGATTTCGGCCGGGGCGTTTATATCGGCGGTGACCGACCAAATTTATTTCGCCCCCGATGGAATCATTGGTGCGGCTGCTCCGGTGACTTCCACGGGAGCGGATGTGGACAAGACCATGAAGCTGAAGATTGTCAGTTACCTGAAGGCGCGGGTGCGGGCGATATCCGAGGACAAGCCCTATCGGGGCAAAGTGATTTCGGCCATGATCGATGAGGATTATGAGCTGAAAATCGATGATACCGTAATCAAGGAAAAGGGTGAACTGCTTTCTTTAACGGCCACCGAAGCCAGTAAAACCTACGGGGATCCTCCGCAACCGCTGCTGGCCGCCGGCATCGCCAAGGATGTGGAAGCTTTGCTTGCCGGGAAATATGGGCCAGAGGGCTACAGTGTGACCAACCTTGAGGTAACGTGGTCCGAGGATTTGGCGGTGTTGCTCAACGCAATTTCCCCGGTGCTGCTCGGTCTCGGGTTGCTGGGACTCTTCATCGAGTTCAAGACGCCCGGATTCGGTGTATTCGGCGTGGGTGGGGGCCTGCTGCTGGCCGTGGTATTCCTGAGCAATTATGTCGCTGGATTTTCCGGCCACGAACCGATGCTGATTTTCGCCCTGGGTATGATTCTGGTGGCGGTGGAGATATTCTTTTTCCCGGGCACGGTCATCATGGCACTGGGAGGCGTCGTGCTCATGCTGGGTTCTTTGCTCTGGTCGATGGCGGATATCTGGCCCAATGAGCCCGTCACCATTTCCGCTGATATTTTTCTGCAGCCAGTCCTTAATCTGACCCTGGGTCTGTTGCTGGCGCTAGTGGGTGGAGTGATCCTCATCCGTTTTTTGCCCAAAGGCATGTTCTGGGATAAAATGGTCCTGGTCGCCGCGACCACCGGCAAAAGTTCAAGCATATCGGCCGACCGGGAAGGGTCCCTCATCGGTCGCAAGGGAGTTGCCGTTACGGACATGTTTCCCAGCGGCCAGATCGAAATCGACGGGCAGCGTTACGAAGCGCGTGTCAATGTGGGTATGATCAGTTCAGGACAAAAAATCGTGGTCCGGGCCCGGCGTGAATTTGGCCTGCAGGTCGAGCCGGTTACGGAAGAGGAGCCAACATGAACCTGATCGTGTTACTATTTGTGCTTGGGGTCATTTTGATCGGTTTTGAAGTCTTTGTGCCCGGGGGCATCCTGGGCGTTTTTGGTGGGTTGGCGATGTTGGGAGGATGTGTGGTGGCCTTCGCCAACCACGGGCTAAGCGGTGGAGCAATGGCCGTGTCGGTGGCATTGGTGCTCGTGGGTCTCATGCTGTATTTCGAATTTGCCCTCCTGCCCAAAACCTCGATGGGCAAACGCTTGTTCCTGAATGCTTCAATCAAGGGAACCGTCAAGAGTCCCCGGCCCAGGGATATGACCGGCAGCACGGGCAAAACCATCACGGCGCTCGCCCCCTCGGGTTATGTCGTCATTGACGGGCAGCAGCACGAGGCCTTTTCCCGCTCGGGCTTCCTGGAAGCGGGTGTGCCGGTCAAGGTGGCGGGCATGGACAATTTCAGATTAATCGTAACCTCGGACAAGTAGCATGAATATGAACCTCACCCTAATTCTCATTATCGCCTGTGCAGTAGTCGGCCTGGTGCTTTTCGGCATCATTGTCTCATTCTTCAACGTCTGGCTCAAGGCGTGGCTGGCCGGCGCCTATGTCGGCCCGATCAATCTCGTGGCCATGCGGCTGCGTGGTGTGCCCTACAGCTTGATGGTTGATGCCCGCATCCGGGCGGTAAAAGCCGGCATCCAATTAAGCATAGACGAAATCGAATCGCAGTATCTTGCGGGCGGAAATGTAATAGCCTGTGTGCAGGCACTGATCGCGGCGCAGAAGGCCCAGATCGAGTTGGATTGGCAGCGCGCCTGCGCCATTGACCTGGCCACCAAAGGCTCGGGCAAAAGCGTGGAAGAGGCCGTGCGCACTTCGGTGGATCCGAAAGTGATTGATTGTCCCAATCCAGAAATGGGCCGCAGCACCATCGACGGTGTGGCCAAGGACGGTATCCAGGTGAAAGTCAAGGCACGGGTGACGGTGCGCACAAACCTTGACCGTTTTGTCGGTGGGGCGAAGGAGGAGACGATCATCGCCCGGGTGGGCGAGGGCATCGTGACTACGATCGGTTCATCCGCGACCTACAAGATCGTGCTCGAATCCCCGGACAGCATTTCGAAAACGGTCTTGAAACGCGGCCTTGATGTCGGCACGGCGTTTGAAATTCTTTCCATTGATATCGCCGATGTTGATGTCGGTGAAAACGTCGGGGCGAAATTGCAGACGGCCCAAGCCGAGGCCAACAAGAGCATAGCCCAAGCCGAGGCGGAAATCCGTCGGGCCGCAGCGGTTGCCTTGGAGCAGGAAATGCAGGCCCGGGTGCAGGAGATGCAGGCCAAAGTGGTCGCAGCCCAAGCTGAAGTGCCGCTGGCCATGGCCGAAGCCTTCCGCTCGGGCAGACTGGGGGTGATGGACTACTTCAAGATGGAAAACGTGCAGGCCGACACCGCCATGCGGAAATCGATATCAGAAAGCGACGAAAAGAAATAGGCCATGGAATGGATTCTTGATCATCTGCAAATTCTGATCGCGGCTGGCGCTGCGGTGGCCTACTGGCTGAACCAGCGTCAGCAGTCCAAAGCCGAGGGTGAAGCCGAGCAGGGACCGGATCCCACATGGCACGACGATAATCCGGCGGCGGCCGAGGAAGCCGAGCGCGCCCGTCGTATCAGGGAAGAAATCCGGCGAAAAATCGCCGAACGGGCGCAAGGGCAAGGTCCAACCCCTGCTCAGGTTCCCCCACCGTTATTTCGACGTGAAGAACCGAAGCCCTTGCCCAGGTTTGAAACGGCGGCCCAGAATCGGGATGATGGTTCAGGTTACATGATAGCTGAGGACAACGCGGTCCTGTTGCGCCAAAGGAAAATACAAGAACAACTCCAAGCCTTGCAGGACACGCCCAAAGTGGTGAAGCACGCAAGCATGACGACGAAAATGGTCCCTCCAGCGACAGGGATCAGTGCGAGTTTGCGCCAAGATCTGCGGCGAGGGGGGAGTTTGCGCCGGGCGATTGTCTTGCGGGAAGTGCTTGGCCCGCCAGTGGCCATGCGCTGAGGTGGCAACCCTTGTGCCACGAAAAAGCCGCGCTCTTAAGCGCGCGGCTTTTTCTTTTGGGCTGATACCCAACTCAGTTGATTTGGGCGCGATTGTAGCCTTCGAAGGGCATCGGGTAGCGCTTGCCACTGATTTCAATCTGCAGATTTTTGCCTTCGGTGGCCCAAATTAATATGGGACCCGGTTTACGCACAGTGCGGATCTCCCCCTTGGCCAAGGTCGTGTCTGGCAACAGGACCTCACCCGGCGAGCCGTCGTCGTTTTTACGGGTGACTTTGACGCGGACACTGTTGACGGCAATCAACGAGATGGTGGATTCATTGGCTGCAACGGCGGCGGGGGCACCGTTCGTCGCTTTCCGGCCGGCATCATCACCGCTGCCGATGATGGCCTTGCCGGCCCAAAACAACAGCAAAAGCACCACCATGGTGGCGAGGGCGATTCCTCCCCGGAAAATCCAGAGAGGGGAAATTGACGGACCCGTAGGGAGACTACTGCCACTGCGGTTTAATCCGGTGTGCCGTTTCACCGGGTCGCTGGCGGGACTGGAAGCGTCTTCACCGCCGGGCGACTTGTCCGCGGCATGCTCATCCCCGGAAGCCACGGAGACGTCCATCCGGCCATAAATTTCGCGACTGGGTGAACGTTGGCGGCTTTCGCTGCGGCCCAAGGCGGCATAGTCGTTCAGAATCTTTTCCACCGGCAGGCGCAAAAACTGGGCGTAGGAACGCAGAAAACCGCGGGTGTAAATCTCGGCCAGATTGAGATCGAATTGGTTGCTTTCAAATTTGTGCAGATAGTCACTGCGTATCTTGGTGGCCTCGGCCGCCTCCCGGATGGAAATGCCCTTGCGCTTCCGAGCCTCTTCCAGTCGTTCGCCGATAGTCTGCATAGTGTCAGTGAGTAGGGGTTTTGCGGTCCAAGGGAAAGATAGAAATTATTGGCACTCCGGAACCACACCGGAATGCCGGTGGATCAACCACTGTCGTAGGTGTCGAGATCAACCATGATCTCGCGGGGGGAAGAACCGTTTTCGGGTCCGACTATGCCCTTGTCCTCCATGATATCCATGATGCGCGCGGCACGATTGTAGCCGATGCGCAGCCGCCGTTGAATCATGGAAGTGGAGGCACGCTTGGTGGATCGCAGGACATCAAGGGCCTGCTGGAACAGTTCACTGTCGTCACCCAAGTCATCATCCCCACTATCGCCGCCCGAGCCTTCTTCACCCTCATTGGCGTCACGATCGATTTGTTGCTGCACCGCCGCGGCGTATTGCGGTGGTCCATTGCGTTTCATGAATTCGACAATTTCGATGATTTCCTCGTCGGCCACGAACGCGCCCTGCGCGCGGACCAGCCGGGAACTGCCGGGCGGGGAGAACAGCATGTCGCCCCGACCGATCAGCGTATCAGCGCCCTTGCCGTCAAGAATGGTGCGTGAATCCACCTGGGAAGCGACCTGGAACGCAATCCGGGAGGGAAGGTTGGCCTTGATGACCCCAGTGATGACGTTGACCGAAGGACGTTGGGTGGCGATAATGAGGTGGATGCCGGCGGCACGGGCCAGCTGGGCCAAACGGGCGATGGAATTTTCGATTTCCGCCGGCGCGACCATCATCAAGTCGGCCAACTCATCGATGATGGCGACTATGTAGGGCAGGTGGTCGGGTAAATCGATGCCGTCGTCGGTGGAGGGATCCACGCCGGTGAGCATCGCTTGGGCGGCGGCTTCAACCGGATCGGGCTTGGCGTTTTTCTTGCGGTTGTTGAAGCCAAGCACATTGCGCACATTCACCTTGGCGAACATCTGGTAGCGCTGTTCCATTTCCCCCAGCAGCCATTTGAGGGCGGCGGGAACTTTCTTCGGTTCAGTGACCACCGGAATGAGCATCTGCGGCAGGGTGTTGAAGATCTTCAACTCCACAACCTTGGGATCGACCATGATCATCCGCACTTCCTGGGGGCTTTTGGAGTATAGAATGGAAGCGACAATCGAATTGATACAAACCGACTTGCCGGACCCGGTGGCGCCGGCAATCAGCAGATGCGGCATCTTGGTGAGGTCCGAAATAAGGGGCTTGCCCGAAACATCCTTGCCGAGGGCAATGGGCAGTTCCGCCTTGGAGTTTGCCCATTGTTCGCTCTCGAGGATTTCACGGAGCCCTACAGGAGTCGGATGTTGATTTGGCACCTCGACGCCGACGGCGGCCTTGCCCGGGATGGGGGCCAGAATACGCACGGATTGGGCCCGCATGCCCAATGCGATATTCTTGTCGAGGCCGGAAATTTTTTCCACGCGCACTCCGGCGGCGGGCACAACTTCATAACGGGTGATTACGGGCCCCACATGGATTTCTCCCAAGGTAACCTCCACGCCGAATTCACCGAGAATGCGGAGCAAATTTTCGGCATTTTGCCGGTGCTCCTCCTCACTATTGCCCTCGGTGTTGGTGATCTGTTCCTTGAGGAGTTTCAGGTCTGGAAAAATGTAATTGGCGTCGTTGCTCTGAGGCACTGTAACCCGGGCTTTTTTGGTTTCCTCCGGTTTGACGATGTTGAGTTGGAGCTTGGCGGCTTCGTTGTCGGCTTTGTTTTTGGCCAGCGCCTTGAGCACAGCCACCTTGGGTTCCGGTTTGGGCTCGGGTGCAGTTAATGGTGCCGGGGTGACGATGGCACGGACCGGTGTCTTGGCCAGGGGTTCTTCCGCAGCTTTGGGCACCATCAGATTCTGTTGGGGAGCGGCTTGGGTCGGCGCAGTCTTGCTGGCCGCTGCCGCCACGGCGGCGGCCTTGGCGGCGGCTTTTTCCTTGGCTTTGGCCGCATTGGCGGCGGCTTTGGCTTCAGCCCGTTCAGCTTTTCGTTTGGCTCGATTATCCCACCAAGTTTGTAGGCCGGCGATGTAACGTTCGAATTCAGCTCCGATGTCCTTGGTGAAAATGAAAAGAAGCCCGAAAAGATAAAGGGTGCCCAGCAGCAAACCCGCACCAAAAACACCCAAAGTGTCGCGCAACAACCCTTGATAGATCAACGCACCGAGCCAGCCACCGGGGCCCTGGGGAAAATAATCACTGGGTTTGAAACTTTCCAACATCGCCACGATGCCGGATAGGGCCGCGATACATACCAGCATGGCGATCAATCGCGTGCCGGCCAGCCGTCGAGAATTGCGAATGGATACGTAGAGCAGCCACAAAAGAAACAAGGGAACAAGCCAAGTGCTTGCTCCAATTGCATAAAGCATTATCCATGAGCTATTAGCTCCCCATGGTCCGGCCAGATTTGTGCCGATGACCTGGGTGGTGGCGAAGCTGCTTTGCAGTGGGGAATAGTCAATCAGGGCCGCGCTCAACCAAGTGCCCAGCACAAAGCAAATTACCGCTGCAATCCAATTGGGGCGGTATCGTGGCGCCTGATAAGTGGAGGCGTTATTTGAGTTTGAAGTCTCTGACTTGCGCATTTGTCTAGGCCTGTCAAAAGCCCAGAGTTCATGCTATAAGGCGAGGTGGTCAAATGTAAACCTCGCGCCAGTGCTTTTGGTATGAATCTTACAATTTTATTATGCGCGAAATCCTTTGTTTTCAGCCACTTTATCAAGAACGAGTCTGGGGCGGCCAGGCCTTGGCCGCTGTTTTTGAGCGTAAACTACCCGCGGAAAAATCAATCGGCGAGAGTTGGGAGATTGTGGATCGGTCGGAAGCTCAATCCGTGGTCCGGGGGGGAGTTCACGCCGGCGTTAAACTGAGGAATCTCATCAAAAAACATGCGGCGGCTATCATGGGACCGGAGTGGCCGGTCGAAAAGTCGTTCCCCATCCTGGTCAAATGGCTGGATTGTCGAGAACGTCTCAGCCTGCAGGTGCATCCCCCGGCCGCCCTGGCCAAACAGTTGAATGGTGAGGCCAAAACCGAAAATTGGTATATTGCCGACACCGCGCCCGGGGCCCAGTTGATTGTCGGGCTGAAAAAAGGCGTTACCCGGGCGGCATTTGAAAAAGCCATCATCGAACAACGCGTCGAGGATTGCGTGCACACCTTCAAGGTTGCCGAGGGGGATTCCATTTTGGTGCATAGCGGGCAGGTCCATGCGATTGATGCGGGCAACCTCATTCTCGAGATACAGCAGAACTCCGACACGACTTTCCGGGTTTATGATTGGGCCCGTGAGGGTTTGGACGGCAAGCCCCGCCAATTGCATGTGCACGAATCGTTGCAGTGCATCCAATGGGATGATTTTGAGCCGACCCCCGTGCGGGGTGCGCCGACCTCGGCGGTCATCGCAGAATGTGATGAGTTTCGCATTCGTCGATTGGTTCTGGGACCGGGCGAAAAGGTGAATTTTGCCGGCAAGGAGCAGCCCCGGATTCTCAGCGTGGTCAGCGGCAGTCTGAAAATTGGTCAGGTGACGCTGGGGCGAGGCGATAATGCTCTCCTGCCGTATGCTGGTGAATTTAATGCCGTGGCGGATGAATTCGGTATCATTCTGGTAACCGAGAATTTTGCCTGAGAGATGTCAGCAATCCGAAACCACGCGGGGCAACGCGGGGGTATTCTCATCAAGTGCATGGTGCTGCTGGCGGCGTTCCTGGCTTGTGGTGCCTTGGCATGGATGCTGGTGCTGCCCTACGCCATGACCGCGTGGATGCAAAACCGGACAGGATTCGATGTCACCGTCGACGCCTTGATGATCAATCCCATATCCGGTCGATTGACCGCAAGAGGTTTGGTGGTGAGTAATCCGCCGACATTTCCACAGTCGGAGTTTTTGCGTATCAGGGAGTTCTCGGCTGCAGCAGAAGTTTGGTCGTTGTTCACGGCTGAGCCGAAATTCAATACCGTGAAACTCGACATCGAACTTGTGGCCTTGGTCAAACGGGCGGACGGGCGCAGCAATGCGGAAGTGTTTCGTGTTTATCTGGCCGAATCCGCCGGCCGGCCGGCCCCGATCACAACGACCCGGGGCAAGGGATTTTTGATCCAGAATCTTGAGCTGCGTTTTGATCGCTTGCTCCTGGCCGACTATACTGGGCCCCGGAAGCAGGTGCGCGAATATCCACTGAAGCTTGACCGCACATTCAATAATGTGAGAGACGCAAAACAGCTGATGCTGCCTGCTTCGCTAGACCAGATTTTTGATTTGGGCGGGGCGGTGGGCAGTTTGCTGCCGGAGGAAATTGGTCGCATGTTGGATAAGGCCATGCATTCCGGCGGAGCGCTGTTTGAGCATGTCACGCAACCCAATAAAGCTTTCAACAGATTTTCCGATACGCTTGAAGAAAGCAAAAAGCCGTAGTTTACTGACCGTTTATCATGACAAGACCGGAATCAACAGAATCGAACCAGAACACCAATGTGACCGCGGAAGAGGCCATCCCAACTACCGCAACTCCCGATCAGGCCTCACAAGCGCCTGAACAGGAGATGGATGTGAATGCGGAGGCCCCGAACTCACTGGAAGAACAGTTGACCACGGCCAAGGCGGAGGCCGCTGCGCATTATGACCGTTACGTGCGGGCCGTGGCCGATCATGAGAATTTCCGCAAACGCACCGCCCGGGAAAAGGACGAATTGAGGCAATACGCCACATCGCGGGTGCTGGAGGACCTGCTGCCCGTGCTCGACAATTTGGGGTTGGGATTGGCCGCGGCCCGTCAGCCCAATGCGGATCTCAAATCCCTGGTGGAAGGGGTGGGCATGGTGCAATCCCAGTTAAAGTCCACGCTCGAGCAAAACGGACTCAAGGAACTGAATCCCGCTGGGATGGATTTTGACGCTCACCAGCATGAAGCGCTTTCCCAAATGCCCAGTGAGGAAGTGCCGGAAGGAAAGGTCATCACCGTGGTGCGCACCGGCTATTCGTTGAACGGCCGGCTGCTGCGCCCGGCGGCGGTCATCGTCTCAAGTGGAGCGGCCAAACCGGAGACTAAAGCCTAATCCCATGGCCAAAGAAGATTATTACGAATTGCTCGGGGTGGGTAAAAGTGCCACGGCCGAGGAACTGAAAAAAGCCTACCGCAAAAAGGCCGTCCAGTTTCATCCGGACAAAAACCCGGGGAACAAGGAGGCGGAGGAAACTTTCAAAAAAGTGTCCGAGGCCTATGACGTTTTGAGTGATACCGACAAACGGGCTGCTTATGACCGTTACGGCCATGCCGCCTTTCAAAACGGTGGTGCTGGGCCTCGCGGTGGAGGCGGGGGCGGTTTCCATGATCCGTTTGATATCTTCCGCGATGTATTCGGACAGGGCGGTGGTGGAGGCGGCGGAATTTTCGACGAAATGTTTGGCGGCGGTGGCGGACGCGATGGCAGCCGCGATGGTTCCGATTTGCGTTATGACCTGGAAATCACGCTGGAGGAAGCGGCGCGCGGCGCCCAAAAGGACATTTCATTCCGCAAAAACGTGACCTGTGAGCGATGCGATGGTTCAGGAGCAGAACCTGGATCCAAGCGCGTGACCTGCCCGACGTGCCGCGGAGCCGGACAGATTCGCCGTTCGGGTGGTATCATCACCTTTACCCAAACCTGCCCGACCTGTGCGGGTTCAGGTTCAAAAATCGAGAAGCCTTGTTCGGCCTGTCACGGCGAGGGACGTTCGCCCAAGACGACCAAATTGAATGTGCGCATTCCGCCGGGGGTCGACACCGGTTCACGCTTGCGCTCCTCCGGCAACGGTGAAGCGGGCCAAGCCGGCGGTCAGACGGGTGACCTGTATATTGTATTGAGTGTGAAGGATCACGAACTCTTTGAACGCAATGGGGATGATCTCTACTGTGAAATTCCGATCAAATACACCCTCGCTACGCTCGGTGGCACCATCGAGGTGCCCACGCTATTTGGCAAAGCCTCGCTGAAAATCCCCGCCGGGACCCAAAGCGGCACGACCTTTCGGCTGCGTGACAAAGGCATGCCTTCATTGCGCGGGGGCCGCCAGGGTGACCAACTTGTGCGCACCCACGTGGAAGTCCCGACCTCGCTTACCGCAGAGCAGCGCCAAATGTTGGAGGAATTTGCCCGCGTAAGCGGTGACGCGAACGAACCGACCTCGAAGAGCTTCTTCGAAAAAGCGAAGAAGTTTTTCTGAGAATGTTCAGCGTTTGCTGAGTTTTACATCCATCCAAACCGCGAGCGTGAGCACCAGGCCGCGGGCGATGAATTTCAATTCGGGCGAGACCGCGAGCAAGGTCATGCCGTTTAGCAAGCTGGCCATGATCAATGCTCCGAAGATCACGCCGGGCACTGAGCCACGGCCACCGCGCAGACTGGTGCCGCCAATCACACAGGCCGCGATGGCATCGAGTTCCATCAAGTCACCAACCGTGGTGGTGGACGCACCGGAATAGGCGGTTTGCAGCAAACCGGTGATAGCGACGATGCCACCGAGCAATACGAAGGCGCCGATGACCACCCGTTGCACCGGCACGCCGGAAACAAAGGCAGCCTCTTCATTGCCTCCGATCGCATACAGGTGTCGACCAAAGGGAGTGTGTCGCGTGATAATATGGATCACCAGGGCAACCACACCGAGAACCACCACCGGCAGAGGAATGCCGCGGAAATGGTTCACGGTCAAAACAAAGAGCAAGAGGATCTGGGCCGTGAGAAAGAGTTTGAGAAATGCCATTTCGGCGTCATCCGTGGCAAAACCCATCTTGGCGCGGCGACTCCTGCCTCGCAGCGTGACCACGATCAGCGCCATCACGACCAGAGCGATCAATCCAAGGCTGGCGTAGGGGGGAAGATAATAGGTGGTGAGCAGCGAGAAAAGGTTGGGTCTGCCCCCGGGGGCGACCGGCACGGTTTGCGTGCCAATCACGAGCCAAAATACGCCCTTGAAAATCAGCAAACCGCCGAGAGTCACGATGAAGGCGGGGATGCGTTGGCGAACGATGAGCGCGCCTTGGCCCAGCCAGAGCAGGAGCGCCACCCCGATGGCGGGCAGAAAGGCGAGGATGGCCGGCCAGTCGTGTTTGATGACCAACACCGAAGCAATCCCTCCGACGAGGCCAACGCCGCTGCCGACCGAAAGATCAATGTGTCCCGGGAGAATCACCAGCAACATGCCGAGTGCGAGCGTGGCGGTGATGGCGAGCTCAACGGAGAGAGAGGAAAGATTTCGCGCCGAGAGATATTGCGGCGACACAAAGGCGAAAAATGCCCAGATGACCGCGAGGCTTAGCAGCAGGGAGTAATCGCGAAGGGAGAGTTTGGTTTTCATCACTAGGCGGCGGAAGGTTCCCGGCCCATGGCGGCAGCAAGGAGCTTTTCAGGTGTGGCTGTGTTGCGGGTAAATACACCTCCAACCTGGCCCGAGTGGAGCATCAGGATGCGGTCACTCATACCCATCAGCTCGGGCAATTCACTTGAAACGAGCACCACCGCACGACCCTCGGCCGTAAAGCGGTTGATCAGTTCATATACTTCCAGTTTAGCTCCAACATCGATGCCCCTAGTGGGTTCATCGAGAAAGATGACCCGTGGTTCCGTCATAAGAGCCTTGCCGATGACGACCTTTTGTTGGTTGCCGCCGGAAAGAGTGCCAACCGTGGTTTCAAGGGACGGTGCCTTGACGCGCAAAGATGAAAAATATTTCTGATTTTCCCTGGTTTCAGCCTCCTCGTTGATCAGAGCTCCACGTCGCAGTTGGGTAATAGAGGAGAGTGAAAGATTGAAACCTATATCGCGCTCAAGAATGAGTCCGAAGCGTTTGCGATCCTCGCTGACCAGAGCGAGACCGGCGAAGAGCGCGGACTCGGGAGTCGTGGCGCCCAAGGGCGAGCCGGCGAGTGTGATTTCGCCACCCAGTCGAATGCCCCAGGCGCCGAAAATGTGCATGAGCAGCTCAGTGCGACCGGCTCCCATCAATCCGCCGATACCCAGCACTTCACCAGCGCGAACGGCAAAGCTGATGTCGTGCAGTTGCACCGGCCCGTGGGCTCCTCCCGTGGCGGAGAGATGGTCAACTTGGAGCAGAATGTCACCCGGAGTAGTGGCGATTCGCGGAAAGAAGTCCTTGATTTCGCGTCCGACCATGTCGCGGATGACGCGGGCTTTTGAGGTTTCCGCGGCATTGAGGGTGGAAACGGTCGCGCCGTCACGCAGCACGGTGATACGGTCAGCCAACGCAAAAACTTCGTCGAGTTTATGCGAAATATAAATGCAGGCCAGGCCGTGCCGGTGCAGGTCGCGAATCAGTTCCAGCAACGTGGAGACTTCCTTTTCGGTGAGCGCCGCAGTGGGTTCGTCCAAAATCAGGATGCGGGCCTGTTTGCCCAGGGCTTTGGCGATTTCGATCAATTGTTGTTGGCCGATGCCGAGTTGGCCCACCGGGGTTTCCGGCGAGAGTTCGAGCCCGACTTTGGCGAGAATATCCCGGGTGTCTTGGTGGATTTTCTCCCAATTGATGAGCAGTCCACGGCGCGGCTCACAGCCGAGAAACAGATTTTCCGCAATGGAGAGCTCCGGCACGAGGGCGAGTTCCTGGTAGATTACGGCCACCCCATGGTTTTGAGCATCCATGATCGAGGTAAATTTTACCGGACGACCGTCAACCCGAAGTTCGCCTTCGTAGGTGCCGTGGGGATGCAGGCCGGACAAAAGCTTGATAAGAGTGGATTTGCCGGCGCCATTTTCGCCACAGAGCGCGTGCACTTCCCCGGTTTGCAAATCAAAGGTGACTGCATTCAACGCCGTGACGCCCGGGAAGCGCTTGGTGATCGCGCAAGTTTCAAGTAGCGCGGCCATGCTTAGTTTTTATAGACGGACTCGCGGGAATGAAATCCATCGGCGATGACCAGACTTTCCATCGATTCCTTGTCCACGACATACACGGGCAGGAAAATTGAGGGCACCTTGATCTTGCCGTTGGTCAATTCCTGTTTGGCGACAATCACTTCGCGCTTTGCCATCTTAACCGCGAGTTCAGCGGCCGTCCTCGCCAGATTCTTGATGGGTTTGTATATGCTCATCGACTGGGTGCCTTCTACGATGCGTTGGCAGGCGGTAAGGTCCGCGTCTTGTCCCGTGACCAAAACTTTGCCGGCCAAACCCTCTTCAAGCAGGACTTGAATCGCGCCTCCGGCAAGGATGTCGGCGGAGCATAAAATGGCATCGATGTTGCGGCCTGCCTTGGTGATGGCGGCATTGACGGCTTTCTTGGCGTTTTCCGGTCGCCATCCGTCGCACCAGTCCTCGTGCACGATTTCGATGTCTCCCCGGGCGATGGCGGGATTCAGGATGTTGTCCTGGCCTTGTTTAAAGAGAAACGCATTGTTGTCAGTTTTTGAACCGAGCAGTCGAACGATGCGTGCCTTCCTGCCCTGCAGCTTGTCGACGAGATAACCGGCCTGCAGTTCTCCCACCCGGACGTTGTCAAAAGTGAGGTAAAGATCGAGGTCGCAATTGAGGATGAGCCGATCGTAGGCCAGTGCCGGAATGCCGGCTTCATGGGCGAGTTCCACGCCCCGGGCCATGGCCGCGCCATCGTGGGGAATGATAACGAGGGCATCGATGCCATTGCTGATGAGAGCTTCACAGTCTCGGATTTGCCGGGTGTCGTTGCCATTGGCGGATACGACGAGCACGTCGGCGCCCAATTCCTTGGCCCGGGCGACAAACAAATCGCGATCGTGTTGCCAGCGCTCGACCTCGAGGGTGTCCATCGAGAGACCAATCAGAGGGCGATGGGGTCCTGTATTGGTGTTTCCATCCGCGCTGCGGTGCAAAGTCAGACCGATCAGGACGGAAAGAACCAGAGAAAGGACAACGAAAGCGATCCGGGTTTTCATGGGGTGTTGCGAGCAAATCAGTGCGAAGAGAATTTACAATCCCGCAACCGCATGTGATGGCTGAGCAGCGTGAACCTGGAAAATCCCAAGCTACTCAGTCTGGCGACGGCCGTTGCGGGCCGGAAAAAAATGCACAGCGAAGGCAATTCGTTGGTCATAACCAACGGGGTGTTCGATTTGCTGCACACGGGTCACATTTATTATCTCAAGCAGGCGCGGGCGCTCGGTGACGCGCTTTACGTTTTGATCAATGCCGACGAAAGCGTGCGGGCTCTCAAAGGTCCGTCACGCCCCGTGCAGAGCGAAATCGAACGGGCCTATGCCTTGGGTGCGCTGGCATGCGTCGATGGGGTTGTCGTCTTTCGCACCCCTAGGTTGGATGCCGAGATCCGGGCATTGAGTCCTGATGTGTATTGCAAGGCCGGAGACTACACCTTGGACAAACTGGATCCGACGGAACGGGCAGCGTTGGAAGGCGTTGGCGCACGTATCGAGTTTATGCCTTTCCTGGCGGGGTTCAGCACCACCAAACTCATCGAACGGATCAAGGTAGCGGGATCCCTCTGAACTTCAATACAACATGCGAATTGTCATTCTTGGGTCGGGACGAGGGAGCAACGCCGAGGCGGTATTGATCGCACAAAACAACGGTCGCTTGGGACAGGGCAGGGTCGTGCAGATATTTTCCGACCAGCCGGACGCCGGGATTCTGGCGCTGGGCACCACATACGGGGTGCCGGCTTCATTTTTGGATCCGGCCCCATTTCGCACCAAATTGGAGGGGGAGGGGGAAGTCCGCTATGTGGCAGCAATCGAAGCCTGTGACCCCGCTTTGATTGTGCTGGCGGGTTTCATGCGGGTGTTAAAACCAGGGTTTCTGAAAGCCTTTGCCGGTAAAATCATCAACTTGCATCCAAGCTTGTTGCCCAGCTTTCCGGGTTTGGACGGCATTGGCCAAGCTTGGAGTCGTGGGGTAAAAATCACCGGATGCACCGTGCATTATGTGACCCCAGAGATAGATGGGGGGCCCATTATCGACCAAACCGCGGTTCGGGTGGAAGCAGACGACACCTTGGCCACGTTGACCGCCAAAATCCATGCCGCCGAACACAGCTTGTTGCCTGCGGTGTTGGCCAAATTAAGCTTGGCTCCGGGAAGTTGAGGTATGGAGGCGGCAAACTGGCAGATGCCGTTGAAAAATCCGCCCGAGCTGGTGCAAGCCGGCCGGGCAGTTCATGGCCGCAGACGGAAGGAAGAGGTGTTTCATCTGCCTGAATTATGGTGTCTGCACCTCTACAATTATCACGGTCTGCTGTCCATTGATGGCCGGGATTTTGAGATTTGCCCCGGCCGGGTAAGCATCACTCCTCCGAATGCGCGGATAATATATCGGTTTACGGGTGAATCCTGGCACGCTTTTGCCCATTTCCGTTTGCCGTCGAGGGGTGACTTGGTCCCGATCCCGGTGTTGCAGGATTTGGGTGATGGTTATGGGGCCATGGCCAAGTCGATGGACGAATTGGCCGGCTGGCTGCCTTCCATGCCCTGCCGGGCTTCGGTGCGGCTTTGGGAACTGCTCTGGCAGCTGGTCAACCATCCCTTTTCGGAACTTACCCCCCGCCGGCAACTGCACCCCGCCCTGAGTCGGGCGGTGAAGGAAATTGAAGTGCATCTGGCCCAACCACTGCGCATCCCGGAAATTTCCCGACGGGCTGAAATTTCCCACAATCATTTGACCAGGTTGTTCAAAGGGGAATTTGGCCTGACGGCGGAAGGATATATCAGACAACGCCGCACGGAGCGTGCCTTGCATTTGTTGGTGCACACCACCATGGCCATAAAATCAATCGCGGCAGAGGTCGGGCTCCCTGACCTGCATTTTTTCAACAAAACGGTGCGAGCGGCCACGGGTCACGGACCTCGGGAATACCGGACGAAATACACGACAGTTCTGGCATAATGGTTGGGGAAAGTCGGGTTCATGGCTTGCACCGGATTTCACATCCACAACGCTGAGCACATGCAATTGGTTGAAATAAAGGCTGAAATCCCGCTGAGCGCGGTCGAAAGCATCGATGGGATCCTGCTGGAAACGGAAAACGTCGGATGGAACATTGTGGAAGACGTGATTGAACATCGTGCCTGGATCGTGGGCATGTTTTCGGATGGGGATGAGGCCCGGATTCAATGGGGAAAATTAATGCCCCAGACTGCGAATTATGGGTTGGGAGAGCCCGTGTTCCGGACAGTGGTAGAGCAGGAATGGAGGGACAGCTACAAAACACATTTCAAAGCATGGCAGTTTGGACATTTGCATTGGGTCCCGATCTGGGAACGGGGGTCATTTCAACTGCCCATGGGGCACGAAGTGCTGTGGCTTGATCCCGGCATGGCTTTCGGCACGGGAAACCATGAAACGACGCGTCTATGCGTCGAACGATTGGTTGAATGGGTGCAGACGAAAGGACATCAGGCCCGGGTGCTGGATGCCGGGTGCGGATCAGGCATTCTGGCACTCTCAGCTTCAAAACTGGGTTTCACCCAAGTTTGCGGTTTTGACAATGACGAGGAAGCCGTGCGCGTAAGTTGTGAGAATGCGCAGCAAAACGGCCTCTTGGGACGGGTGGATTTCTATCAGGGCGATTTGATCACCGGTCTGAATGGTCGTCAGGCAGAACTCGTCCTGGCCAACATTCTGGCCGACGTCCTCATGCATCATGCGCACGAATTGGTGGCTTCGGTCGCAGTTGGCGGACAACTGGTGTTGAGCGGTATCCTGGCAGTGGAAAACCCCAAGGTTGCCGAGGTCTTTTCAACCATTGCACCGAATTGGGCCATGGAATCACACGTCTTGGGTGAATGGAGCGATCTGGTGCTGAAAAGATCTGACCAGATGATTTAGCAGAGTGTGGTTTGCAGCTGGTCCGCCATGAACTTCCAAATGATTGAATCTCCGCTTGGAAAGAAACCTGTCGATCAAATCAGACAATAATTAACTGAAAAGATCCGTCGGCGTCCGATTCATGAACTCTTCCATGTAGGCTGTCGTGGCTTTACCCTCGATGAACACGGGATCCGACATGATGGCCTTGTGGAGTGGAATAGTGGTTTTAATCCCACGGATAAGATATTCACTGAGAGCACGATAAGTGCGTTCAAGTGCGGTCTTACGGTCCCGCCCGAAGCAAATCAATTTGCCGATCATCGAATCATAATGGGAGGGGATCGTGTAACCGCTGTAGGCGTGGGAATCGACCCGCACTCCGTGACCACCGGGCGCATAATAAAGGCCGATAGTCCCAGGGGAGGGGATGAAATTGCGAGCGGGATCCTCGGCATTGATGCGGCATTCGATGGCGTGCTTCTCAAACTTGATGTCACCCTGATCAAACTCGAGTTTCTCACCATTCGCCACGCGGATTTGCTGTTTGATCAAGTCGATCCCTGTAACTTCCTCGGTCACAGGATGTTCGACTTGAATACGGGTGTTCATTTCAATGAAGTAAAAATTACCTTTGGCATCGACCAGAAACTCAATGGTGCCGGCATTTTCGTAACTTGCGGCAGTTGCAGCCCGGATTGCAGCCTTGCCCATTTTCTTGCGCAAATCCGGAGTAAGAAATGGCGAGGGAGACTCCTCGATGAGCTTTTGGTGCCGACGTTGAACCGAGCAATCCCGTTCTCCCAGATGGAGAATCTTGCCATGACTATCAGCGAGAATTTGGAATTCTATATGGCGGGGTTTATCGATATATTTCTCGATATAAACGTCCCCGTTGCCAAAAGCCTTCTCCGCTTCATTCCGTGCGGAGTGGTATTCCTTGGCGAAGGTGACATCATTGTGGGCTATGCGCATTCCCCGTCCACCCCCACCGGCGACCGCTTTGATGATAACCGGATAGCCAATTTTACGGGCAATCTTCACCGCTTCACTTTCCGTTTCCACCGGACCATCGGAACCTGGAACCGTGGGGACTCCGGCCTTCCTCACGGTGGTCTTCGCTACCGCCTTGTCCCCCATCATTTTTATGGACTGCGACTTAGGGCCAATAAATTTTATATTACACGACTCACACTGTTCGGCAAACTTGGCATTTTCCGAGAGAAAACCGTAGCCGGGGTGGATGGCATCCACGTCGGCGATTTCAGCAGCACTGATGATACGGTCAGCCCGCAAATAGCTGTCGGAACTGCGTGGACCCCCGATGCATATGGCTTCATCGGCCAGCTGGACATGCAGAGATTGAACATCCGCCTCGGAGTAGACTGCGAGAGTTTTGATGCCCAATTCACGGCATGCCCGAACTATGCGGAGCGCGATTTCGCCGCGGTTGGCGATCAGGATTTTCTGTATCATGGAGAGTTTTTGGCCGATATGCCGGTAAATACCGGCAATTTCAGCAGTAGAGAATCGGTCCAGCGGTGGCGCTTAGCCTTGTTTAACCTTGAAAAGCTTCTGCCCGTATTCGACGGGTTGGCCGTTTTCTACCAACGCTTCCAATATGGTGCCTTTAATCTCAGCCTGAATTTCATTCATGATCTTCATGGCCTCAATGATGCAAATAACGCTGGATTCAGTGACTTTGCTGTTTTCCTCCACAAAGGACTTACTGTCGGGCGAGGCTGCTCGGTAAAAAGTTCCCACCATGGGTGATTTAATGTAGGCCACGCCCTCCTCGTCTTTGGACGGTGCAGAAGCATCCGAATTGAGCGGTCCAGGCCCGGGTGCCACCGCCGCTTGTTCAAAGGGCATGGCAAAGGGAGGCGTGGATGAAGCGCTTGGGCCTTGCGAAACGACCGGCAATCCATTGCCGCCTCGACGAATCTTCAGTTTGAAGCCCTCATCCTCAACCGCAAACTCGGTGAGTTCAGAGCGTTTCATCAGATCAATTATTTGCTTAATTTGCTTAATGTCCAAGCGATGCCTTGGTTGAGTTAAAGTCTGTTCGCCTCTTTAGTAGTGAACCGGGGGTTGAGCGTTCAAAAGAATTTGTGGGTAAAGGCAACTATTGATTTATTACCGCTGAAATCGCAATAAATGGGCAAAACTGGACCAAATATTGATGATTTCGACCCAAATTCGCCAATATGTCATCCCCCAGTGAATCTGGAGTCGGGGTTGGCTGAAAGAGGCCGGATCATCCCTTAGGCAGTGCGACGGACAGAAAGGGGAGTGATAATTCAGGCTATTGTCCTGCGGTGTATGGTGAAGTTTTTCTTATGCATTAATAGAACCAATGGCGAAATGGCTGGTTGTTAAGAGTTGGTCACCACACTCGTGGTGAACGGAGCTAATGGACTCTTGGTTGACCTGCGGTCCTCCATTGAGGGCTCTATTGGGATATTGTGGTAATAAACGTAACTCGGTGTCAGGTGCATCCCAGATCCTGGCAGCGCATGGAATGGTGCTTGGGCATGGATCATTGGCCCAGAGCAAAAAATCCGTTCATGCGGGAGGAGC
>JAIPJW010000002.1:0-10000 GCA_021734075.1 Cephaloticoccus sp. | reverse complement strand
CGATTTTGTTCTTTGAAAATCCAGATTAGAGATAAGTAAGTAGGTAAAATAAACGCCTAGAATACGAGCGTTTGCATAAACCAGTTACAGCAATTGATGGATGCCTTGGCTTCATCAGGCGAAGAA
The DNA here is from genome assembly GCA_021734075.1 of Cephaloticoccus sp. Classification (GTDB taxonomy): domain Bacteria; phylum Verrucomicrobiota; class Verrucomicrobiia; order Opitutales; family Opitutaceae; genus Cephaloticoccus. Next base: position 9,874 of record JAIPJW010000002.1, on the reverse strand, counting down.
GGACGCAGCAAGCTGCGATAAGCTTCGGGGAGCGGCACGCACGCTTTGATCCGGAGATTTCCGAATGGGGAAACCCGGCACCGGTCATTCGGTGTCACTTCAGGATGAATTTATAGTCCTGATAGAGCAATACGCGGAGAAGTGAAACATCTCAGTATCCGCAGGAAAAGAATGAGAATCGATTCCGTCAGTAGTGGCGAGCGAAAGCGGAAAAGCCCAAACCACAGGGATTTATCCCTGCGGGGTTGTAGGACCACAACGTGGAATGAGCGGGTTAGACGAACACTCTGGAAAGTGTGACCACAGCGGGTGATAGTCCCGTAGTCGAAAACCCAAACAAACCTAGTGGTATCCTGAGTAGCACCGGACACGTGAAACCTGGTGTGAATCCATGCCGACCACGGCATAAGGCTAAATACTCGATGAAGACCGATAGTGAACTAGTACCGCGAGGGAAAGGTGAAAAGCACCCCTGTTAGGGGAGTGAAATAGTAACTGAAATCAATTGCTAACAAGTCAGTGGGAGCTCCCTTGTGGGGTGACCGCCTGCCTTTTGTATAATGAGTCTGCGAGTTATTGTCCGTAGCAAGCTTAAGCCGGTTCCCGGTGGAAGCGCAGCGAAAGCGAGTCCGAATAGGGCGTCTAGTTGCTGGCAATAGACCCGAAGCGGAGGTGATCTAACCATGGCCAGGATGAAGCTCTGGTAAAACAGAGTGAAGGTCCGAACCCGTCAATCTTGAGAAATTGTGGGATGAGCTGTGGTTAGGAGCGAAAGACTAATCAAACCCTGTGATAGCTGGTTCTTTCCGAAATATATTTAGGTATAGCGTCTGGCGCTGATTTGCGGAGGTAGAGCACTAAATAAGCTAGGGCCCCTACCGGGGTACTGAACTTAATTAAACTCCGAATGCCGCAGAGTGAAGCCAGGCAGTCAGACAGCGGGTGATAACGTCCGTTGTCGAGAGGAGAATAGTCCAGACCATCAGTTAAGGTCCCAAAATATGGCTCAGTGAAAAAGGATGTGATTTTGCTTAGACAATGGGGATGTTGGCTTAGAGGCAGCCACCATTTAAACAGTGCGTAATAGCTGACCCATCGAGCGAAATTGCGCCGAAAATGATCGGGACTTAAGCCATATACCGAAGCTATGGGTGCACCGCAAGGTGCGCAGTAGGAAAGCGTCCCAAGTGCAGCGAAGTGGAAGGGGTAACCGACCATGGAGCGCTTGGGAGTGAGAATGCAGACATAAGTAACGATAAAGATGGTTAAATTCCATCTCGCCGAAATCCCAAGGATTCCTGGGGAAGGTTCGTCCGCCCAGGGTTAGTCGGGTGCTAAGACAAGGCCGTAAGGAGTAGTCGATGCCAAGCTGGTTTAATATTCCAGCACCACCTTGCTTGCGTTTGATCTAAGGAGTGACGGAGAAAGCTAAGACAGCAACGTGTTGAATCGTTGTCGAAGCTCGTAGGCTGCCTGGGGTTAAAAGACCGGGTAAAGCTGAAAAGCGACAGGACCTTGAAGCCACGGCTGATGGGGATTGTCTGATGCTATGCTTCCAAGAAAAACTTCGTAGTTAGCAAGTAGGGTGCCCGTACCGTAAACCGACACAGGTGGGATAGATGAGTATTCTAAGGCGCGCAGGTTAAATCTCTCTAAGGAACTCGGCAAATTGACCCCGTATCTTCGGTAGAAGGGGTACCGCGCAAGCGGTCGCAGTTAATTGCATCAACCGACTGTTTAGCAAAAACACAGCTCTCTGCTAAGTCGCAAGACGACGTATAGGGAGTGACACGTGACCAATGCGGAAAGGTGAAAGCGTGAGGTGCAAGCTTCGCGTCTAAGCCCCCGTGAATGTCGGCCGTAACTATAACGGTCCTAAGGTAGCGAAATTCCTTGTCGGGTAAGTTCCGACCCGCACGAATCGTGTAACGAGTTGATGGCTGTCTCGGAGAGATGCCTGGTGAAATTGTAGTGGCGGTGAAGATGCCGCCTACCCGCAGCAGGACGGAAAGACCCTATGCACCTTTACTGTAAGCTGTTATTGTCGCTTGATTTTTAATACGTAGAATAGGTGGGAGACTTTGAGGCCCGGTCCCAGGATCGGGCGGAGTCACAATGTGAAATACCACTTTTTAATTGTTAGGCGTCTAACCTCACACCATTATCTGGTTGAGGGACAGTGATAGCAGGTCAGTTTTACTGGGGCGGTATCCTCCCAAAGAGTAACGGAGGATTACGAAGGTTCCCTCGGCCCGGTTGGTAATCGGGCTATAGAGCGCATGAGTATAAGGGAGCTTTACTGTGAGACCTACAAGTCGAGCAGTTGCGAAAGCAGGTTCAAGTGATCCGGTGGTTGAATGTGGAATCGCCATCGCTCATAGGACAAAAGGTACGCTAGGGATAACAGGCTGATCGCGCCCAAGCGTTCACAGCGACGGCGCGGTTTGGCACCTCGATGTCGGCTCATCACATCCTGGGGCTGGAGAAGGTCCCAAGGGTTCGGCTGTTCGCCGATTAAAGTGGTACGCGAGCTGGGTTCAGAACGTCGTGAGACAGTTCGGTCCTCTATCCGCTGTGGGCGTTTGTGATTTGAGGGGTTCATTCTCTAGTACGAGAGGACCGAGAATGACGAACCTCTGGTGTTCCGGTTGTCGCGTCAGCGGCAGCGCCGGGTAGCTAAGTTCGGAAGGGATAAGCGCTGAAAGCATCTAAGCGCCAAGCCCATCCCAAGATAAGATCACAATCCATCGCAAGATGGTGCAAGGTCCGGGTAGACCACCCGGTTGATAGGCCAGAAGTGTAAGCACGGTAACGTGTTCAGCTAACTGGTACTAATGACCTTGAAGGTTTATGCAGCTATAACGCTCGTTATTCTAAGGCGTTTATTTTACCTCCTTATTTTCCTGGATTTTTTATCAATTGCCCAAACTCAGTTTGGGCTCCCCTTCCTGGTGATTATATGCCGGGGGTTCCACCCGTTCCCATCCCGAACACGGCCGTTAAGCCCCGAGCAGCCAATGGTAGTAGGACGTTAGGTCCCGCGAGAGTAGGTCGTTGCCAGGTTTATGGCCCGGTTCTTCGAAAGAAGAGCCGGGCCTCTTTTTTTTTAACCCTGGTGTCGAGAGGTGACCATGGAATTACCCCGCAAAATGAGTAAGCGTTTGGTTGGGCACCTCGTAGTCATTGGAATGTGAAACTGCTCCCCATAGCAAAGAAACGACGCCAGAACAAAGTGACGCACTGAAAACCAGATCGGGGCTGAAAGAGCGAAGGATATATCAGCCCATTCATGCCATCGCGGCCCGACACCACTTCATCCGGGGCAGGTCAACCTGCGGGAAAAGAAGGTCGTGTAGTGACTAAGGAGATCATCAGCAAGCAGGCTGAAACCGATGCGATGCAATTCCAAGTGCGGGAGAAGGAATTTTAACTCGGAGGAGATCTAGCGGCTGAAGATGAAGTATGGATGACTCAAAAATATTTGGTCCACCGGGGGCTGAGGAACCTCCTCGAATGAGCGAGCCCCAGCAGCGCAAACCGGGAAATATGCGCCCTGCTGGTCCTCCATTTCATTGAGCTGGCGGTCCTCCGAGATCTCCTTCATCGCGAACGGCCGTGTCCAGCGGTGGAAGTTTTGCGCCGAGACTCTCTTTGCCTTGCAGATAACAACGATGCTCCCGTGCAATCGTCAGTCCGCAGAATGCGGATTTTCATTTCGGCTGTGTCGCGCACGACTTCAATGGCCTGGGGTCCTTTCAGGTTCCCCTGATTAGCTCCAACCCTGGCTCAGTTTCGGGCGGTAGCGTCGCATGATTAGTGTCCCGGCCTGTTCATTACCGGGAAATGTTGAAAAATGCATTCGTTCGCTGATTTGTTAAACTTTGATTATTATTAATATACGTAATATTATTTTCGATTTTGCCCGTCGGAACCAAAGGAATCCGTATTTTTAACCCGCGAGCGACAAATGGCACAAAATACGCGTATGAAAACGAAGAGGGTTGAAAAGGTTACCTTTTGAAGACTTCGGCATTGGCACTTGACCAGCTGATTGGTCCGACATCGGATAGCGCCAGAATAAACCCTTACTCGTTCTACATCCAAACTCACACCACACAATCAAACCATGAATAGTTCACTAAACAGAAAGCTGCTGACTGTTTTTGCAGCGTGTCTGCCCTTTGCGTTGACCGCGCAGACGGTGGAATCGTCGGACGTCGTGACGCTCGAGAAATTCGAAGTCACCGAGATGAAAAGTTTCTCCGACCAGGCTATCGCGGGCAAGACCCCGGTATCGTTCTCGGAAATCGGGAAGGAAACCATCGCATCCGAGTTGGGCTCCCGGGACATTCCCCTGGTCCTTAACGCCACGCCTTCCGTTTACGCCTCGGCGGATTCCGGCGGTGCGGGTGACTCGCGCGTCAATGTGCGCGGATTCAATCAACGTAATGTTTCCATTCTCATCAATGGTGTGCCCACCAACGATATTGAGAACGGCTGGCTGTATTGGTCCAACTGGGATGGGCTGGGCGATGTCACCAGCACGATTCAGATGCAGCGTGGTCTCAGCAATGTGACCCTGCCGACGCCATCGATTGGCGGCACGATGAACATCATCACTGATCCGGCCTCCAACAAGCGGGGCGGTTCCCTCAAAACCGAAGTCGGCAATGACGGCTTCCTCAAGGGCACCGCGGTGTTCAACACCGGCCTGCTGCAGGACAAAGTGGCTCTCACCGTTGGCCTGGTGGCCAAGACCGGTGATGGCTTTGTGCGCGGCACTTGGACGGATGGCTACGGCTACTACATCGGTGCGTCCTGGAAGGTCAACCAGACCAACCGTCTCGAGCTTTTTGCAATCGGTGCACCTCAGACCCACGGTCAGCGCACCTTTGCCTCGAACATCGCAGCTTACGATTCCGGCTACGCCAAGAGCCTGGGATATTCCGAAGCAGACCTCACGGCAGCCTTGGGCCGTGGCCCGGTTAATGCCGGCAACGAATTCAACCCCAATTATGCCCCGGTCGCAGCCAGTTACAGTGGCCAGCAATACTACTGGGGGAGCACCCATTCCCGTCATGACGGCGGTTTCATCAACGAGCGTGAAAACTACTTCAACAAACCCCAGGTCAACTTGAATTGGTATAGCACGATCAGTGACCAGTTGAAGATCAACAGTGTGTTTTACTTCTCCGGTGGTTTCGGCGGTGGCTCAGGCACCCTTTATAACACGGGTGGCATTTATGGATTCCAGAGCAGCTCCCGCGCCTTTGGCTTCATCTCCAACAGTGACCCGCAATACGGCAGCGCCTACGATTGGGACAAAACCATCGCGGCCAACGCCGGCACCACCACGGTGCGTGGCGACCGGACCAAACCGGCGGGTCAGTCCATAGGCATCCTCCGCAACAGTGTGAACGACCAGAAGCAATACGGCATCGTGTCCAAGGCCACCTATTCGGTGGATGATTCCCTCAAGCTGACCGCCGGTGTCGACTGGCGCACCGCCGAGATCGAGCACTATCGCGAAATTCGTGATTTGCTCGGTGGCAGCTACTACATCGCGGCCCCCGGCCAATACAGCGAGTTCGATGCTACTGGCGCCACCCGTCAAATGGGGTTGGGCGAGAAGGTCGATTATTACAACATCAACACCGTGGACTGGCTGGGTTTGTTCGCCCAGGTTCAGTATGATCAAGGTCCTTTCTCCGCCTTCGGGGTTGCGGCTTATTCCTATGTCGATTATTCCTACAAGGATCCCTTCCGCAAGGATGCCAATGGTGGCGTGTATTCCTTGAATCCCGGCAAGACCGACGGTCAGCAGATCAAGGGTGGCGTCAATTATGCCATCAATGACTCGCTCAATGTCTTCGCCAATGCCGGTTGGGTTTCCAAGGTCCCGGTCTTCGACGGCGTGATCAACGATGTGACCGGCCGTTTGGTCAACACCGACAACGAGGAATTCAAGTCCGGTGAGTTTGGCCTCCGCTATGTTTCACCGGACCGAAAATTCAATGTTTCGGCCAGCTATTACTACACGATCTGGGACAACCGCACTGTTTCCAACATCAGTGAGCCGAACAACACGGTCACCTACCTCCGCGGAATCAACTCCCTCTACTCGGGCCTCGAAGTCGAGGGTGCCTACCAGCCGAACAAGTGGGTCCGGTTTGACCTGGCAGCTTCCATTGCCGACTGGACTTACACCGATGATGTCGCTTCCGAAGTGAACGACATCACCACCGGCGCGGTGTTGCCTTCCTCCGGCAAGATTTACATCAAGGACCTCAAAGTCGGTGATGCTCCCCAGAGCCAGGTGGCCTACGCGGTGACGGTTTACCCCACCCGGGGTTTGTCGATCAAACTGCAGGGTCGTTGGTATGACAATTACTATGCCGATTACCTTCCCGAGACCCGTTCCAACTCAGCGGATCGCGGCCAGGTTTGGAAGATCCCAAGTTACAACATCTATGACCTGCATGTGAACTACACCCTGCCGCTCGATTCCTCCAAATTCGACGTCAGCGTCTTCGGTCATATCTTCAACTTGACCGACGAAACCTACGTTTCGGACGCCACGGACAACAGCTCGTTCGAGGCCATCTCCAGTGCCCCGTCCCACAGCGCCCAGCGCGCCGAGGTGTTCCTTGGGCTGCCGATCAGCTATAACATGGGCGTGAAGGTAAAGTTCTGATACTCCCTGAATTCTCTCAAGCCAAGCGGCCATCCTCGCGGATGGCCGCTTTTTTTGTGCCAAACCGAAGGTGTGTAGTGTCTCGATCCTTACACGGTCGTCCGCCTTGACGCGGGCGTGGAATAGGAAAGGGCGGCCTGGGTTGCGCACGCCGGAAACATTGGCGGGGTAGGGCCCGGCTTGCGCGCAGCCCGACGCACCTGACGAAACCAGGATTAGGAGATCGGGCGCAATTTCCCCCGGGGTGAATTCGCACACGAGTCGGCAAGCAAAAAAAACTGCAAAATTCACACGATTTTTCACACAAACCTATTGACGATGAAATCGTGCGGACCAATAGGTTGTGGTCGTAGCGGTCGGTGACCACATCCTGTTGTGGTCAACAAGGCGTAAATAAGTTCCAGCAACTTAGGTTCGCATTGGGCTTGTCTGCGTTAGAAACAGCTTACTTTCACTTCTTCAACTCTAACAACTTCACCCTTTTCGGACCCCATGCAGAAAACCTTTCAAGTCGGCGCCAAGACCTTTGTGCTCGATCAGTCCAAGGCGGAAGCCGCCTTCGCCGCCAAGAAAGTCATCAATGGTCGCGAGACCATGACGTTCAATCTCCTCCCCCTCAAATACCAGTGGGCCTACGACCTTTATCGCACGATGAAGGCCAACCATTGGGAGCCGGAGGACATCCCCATGGGCAAGGACATCGAGCAATGGCGCGACGAGAAGGCCCTTTCCGACGTGGAGCGTTGGATCATCCGCATGGGCATCGGCTATTTTTCCGCGGCCGAGGGGATCGTGGGTGACAATGTGCAGCACGTGGTGCGCGAACTCGTCACCGCCCCCGAGCTCAAGCTTGTGTTGGGCCGCCATGCGCACGAGGAGAACATCCACGCCGATTCCTTGCTCTACATGATCTCGTCCCTGGGCATCAACCCGCACGAGTGCGAGGCGATGTTTGAGGATGTTCCGACCATCGTCGGCAAAAACGAGTTTGTGACCCGCATCTCCAAGGACCTGCGCCGCGACCTCGACCTCACGTTGTCCGAGAACAAGCGCCTGCTGGCCAAAAACATTTTTGTCTTCGGCCAATGCATGGAAGGCACCCAGTTTTACGGCCTGTTCGGCATGATCCTTTCGCTTTACCGCCAGAACAAGTTTCCGGGCATCGGACAGATGTTCCGCTACACCCTGCGCGACGAGTCCAACCACATCGAGGTCTTCCGCAATCTGTTCATGGACCTCGTGGAGGAGAACCGCGACATCTGGACCGCCGAGTTCAAGGAGGAGCTGCGTGAGACCATGGCCGAGGCGGTGCAATTGGAAAAGGAATTCATTCGCGACTGCCTGCCGGTCAACGCGGTCGGCCTGAGCTTGGAGGATTTTCTGACCTACATTGACTACATCGCGGACCGTCGCCTCGAAGGCTGCGGCCTGGCCCCGCTCTCCAGCGGCGCTATCAAGAACCCCCTGCCGTGGCTCGCCGAGATGATGGACATCAAGAAGGAGCAAAACTTCTTCGAGGGCCGCGTCACTGAATACCAGAAAGCCTCCTCCCTCAACCAAGCCAGCGACGACGAACTCTGAGTCGTCGGCGTTTCCGCTCCCACTTACCCCCGCTCTTACCCCGTTTGTCTGTCTGATGCGTCGTTCCGCGACGTGCCGACTTGTAGTTTTTCCATTCCCTCAATCTTCCACCATTCCCGATATTTCCCTGCAATGAGCAATCCGTCCCTCGAGCACGATCTCGCCCTCAAGAAAACCGTTCACACCCCCCTCGAACAAAAGCCCCATTACGCCTGGCGCGACGTGCTCGCCGACGAAATCATTTCCCTGCCGTCCGTTGTTTTGTTGTGCCCGCATGGGGAGGAGCGCTTTGATCTGACCGAGGTGGCCGATACACTGGGCAAGGCATTGACCAACGTGCACTTGGCCAAGGGGGAGAAGGACATATTCAACGAGCCAAACCGCACTTGGCTGAAACGCATCTGCCGCGAGCTCGCCGCCAACCTCACGGAATTGGGCCGGGAGCACACCCCCGTGCGCCTGTCGCTCAACGCCCTTTACGAGCTGATCGAGAAGACCCTCGTCGACAACAACGACTATTTTGTGGCCAAGAGCCTCCTGCTCAACCGGGCCCGCAAGATCTCCATCGACCGCACCAGCGCGGCCGTTTCCACCCTGCGGGTCATCCGGCGCAACAACCAAGTCGTGCCGTGGAGCGAGCAGAAGGTCGAGATCGCGGTCCGCAAGACCTTCCTCTCCCTCGAGCGCGATTCCGCGCCAGCCGTCGCCATCACCAAGGCCGTGTCGGCCCGCGCCCACGGCACCAAGCAGTCCTTCGTGCACATCGAGGAGATCCAGGACATGGTGCAGGAGGAGCTCATGAAGGCCGGCCACTACAAGGTTGCCGAGGCCTACATCCTGTTCCGCGCCGAGCGCAGTTCCGCCCGCCAGCACGGTGAGACCGACGCCTTCGAGGACACCACGCCGCCGATCGACGCCTCCGCCCAGGCCTCGATGATCATGGTCATCAAGCCCGATGGCACCAACGAGTTTTGGGACGGCGAGGACCTCCGCAAGCGCATCGAGTTCGCCCGCATCGGCCTCGACCTGCACCTCACCAACGAGGAGATCGAGGTCGAGCTGCGCCGCGCTGCCTACGACCAGATCACCCAAAAGGATCTCGATTCGACCATCATCCTCAACTCGAAGACCCTGATCGAGCAGGACGCCGACTTCGCCAAGTTCGCCGGCCGCATCCAGCTGACCTACCTTTACGAGGAAATCCTCGGCTGGAACATCATGACCGACGGCATCGGGGCCCTCAAGACGGTCCATCAGCGCTCCTTCAAGAAATACCTCGAATACGGTGTCTCCATCAAGCGCCTCAACCCGCGCCTGCTCGAATACGACCTCAAGAAGCTCGCCGCCGCCCTCGATCCCTCCGCCGACCTCGAGTTCGACTTTCTCGGCATCCAGACCCTCTACGACCGCTACCTCATCATCGACAAGACCGGCAACCAGAACCGCCGTATCGAGACGCCCCAGTTCTTCTGGTTGCGCGTGGCCATGGGCCTGATGCTCGACGAGCCGGGCGACCGCGAGGCCAAGGTCACCGGCCTCTACAGCCTCTACAAGAACCGCCGCTTCTGCAGCAGCACGCCGCCACACTTCAACTCCGGC